>JASHVC010000125.1 GCA_030039655.1 Xanthobacteraceae bacterium
CAGGGTCGAGGAGCGCTTCCCATTGCCATGGAGACTTGCGGAGAGATCACTGGCCCGGCCGCAAACAAGAAAAGGGCCCGACAATACCCTGTCGAGCTCATCCTCGAGTCGAATGACGCCCGTGTAATTTCGATCGCTGGGCAGGCGTACAACAAGCTTCAGCACGGTTTGTCCCCCCACATCGAGTTGATCAAAAATTCCCCATCGCTGGAAGTCCGACGTTAGCGACCACCAGGCCGCCCGAACGCTACGCCTCGACTACGCTATGTCGGCGAAGGCCTCGCCTTGCACGGCTGCCCCGAAATAATGTTCGAGGATCATACCTTGCCGCAAGAGATATCAAACTTATCAACTCCGCTCGTGGTCGTCGACTCATTTCCGCGCCAGGATAATTCCGGTAGCAGATCTAGTTCTTCAGGCAGGGTTTCGCGAAGCCTGTCGGGCGGCTCTTCAAACAGTGAAACCGCGGGAAAAGGGTGTAGAATTTTCGAGAGCTGTGGGCGTACAACATAGGACAGCATACCGGTAGCTTGGCGCTAAGTAGCGAATGAGGGAGGGCCCGTTTGCGGGATCTCGAACTATTGGATACCTGTGTCCGCGCAAAAGCAGAACTGGTGGCAGGGTGGCTGGAGAGTTCAGATGTGGCGTTTTTATCCATAACGAAATCCGGGCGGACGTGGGTGCGTTTTTTCTTGCAGGAATACTTTGGCCATCTTTGTGGAACCAGCTTTGACCTGCGGCCTCGCGTGATGCCGGCGAGTCATAGCTCACCGTCAATCTGCTTTACGGCAGATTTTTTCGATCTTTACGCTACCAAGGATGTTACTCCATTCATTGTGTTTAAGGCTGAGATGAGGACGCGGAAACTTATCCTGCTTGTTCGAGACCCGCGCGATGTAGTGATTTCGTATTTTCACTGGACTCGAAGTCGCACGCCAGTTGAATTTTCACAACATGTTCCGAGTGGAATGATCGAGGAGTTCGTACGGTCACAGGTCTTTGGGTTAGAACGCATCTCGCAGATGCATTTGGCTGAAATGGAGTTTTATGACGAACATCCAGGACCAAAATTTCTTATTAAATACGAGGATCTTTGGTTTCACAAAGGCGAAATGTTTGGGCAACTGCTTCAGTTTCTCGGAGAAACACCAATTAATAAGAACGCATTTGATCAAGCGCTCGATCGAGCCGAATTTAGCGAAATGCAAAAACTTGAAATCTCAATCAGCAAGGCTGGAAAAGCGCGTGATTATTTGAGGCTGGGCGTAGAAAATTGGTCTGGCGACATAAATGCGCTTAAAGTACGTCGAGGGGGAGTGGAGGGCTTTCGAGAAAGCCTTCCCGAACTAGCTGATCCAGTGCATCTAAACGCAAAATTTCCCAGCACTCGAAGAGTTCTCACTAGCTCTGGTGGTGGCCAGGAGCGGCCGGCCGAGCGAAGTTTGCCCTGCACCCGGTTCGGCTGATGGCATCCTAAGGCTAATTTCATTCGCTTTTCGAGCTCCACTGGACTCAGGTAGGATCGTCGAGTGTCTGCGCTGGCGTTGTAAAAGCATTGAATGCAATCGAACACGTCAGCCTTCGCATCTTTGCGTGTCCGACATGGTTTGCGAGCTGCGTGCCCGGTCTTCAGTGACGACGCCGCTTCACTTCGAGCAATATCGTCGTTAGAGCTTGGCACTGTTTCTCTTGCGCCCCGCAATATGAGACGCCTGGCTGGCGCTTTTTCTGAAAATGGATCATGCTCGGGCGTGAATTACAGTCGTTACCGAGTTTCACGAAACCTCATACCGAGCTGCTGCCATGCAAAGATATCGCGTCTTTCTTTCCTCGACTTTCATCGATTTGATTGAATACAGACAAGCGGTGCAGGCAGCCATTCGACAGCTCGGCGCTATAGACGTATCGATGGAGCATTTTGGTGCGAGGGATGAGCGCCCGGTGGACGAGTGTGTGCGTCTAGTCAGCAACGAAAGCGACTTGTTCGTCGGCGTTTATGCCCATCGATACGGTTATATCCCGGACGACGCCCATATCTCAATTTCCGAGATGGAATACCGAGCGGCCACAGACGCGTCCCTTCCACGGTTCATTTACCTGGGGGATGAAGGACAGCCTTGGCTTCCTAAATACATAGACGGCGATGAAAACGAAAAAAAACTTCGCTTATTCAAAGACACACTGCTGAAGCGTCACATTTGCCAGACTTTCGGCAATAAGGATCAACTCGCGACCAAGGTAGTGGCCGATATTGGTCGTCATATTGCGATGGCGAATACACCCAAGGTCGATCCAGTGCCCGTCAGTTACATCGGCGAGGACTCTGCTTTGGTAGCGCAACGATTGGAGATATCCGAGGAATGGAATACGCGACTTAACGGTATCTATGACGAAAACCGTTCGGTATTTCTGACACATGTCATCCGACCATCGTCGAAGCCAGCCCAAAAATTTGACGTTTTTATTTACCTTGTCCGCCATGAATCCGACGATCTAACCGATGTTCAGAGAGCTGAGTTCTTCCTGGGCCCTTACTGGTCCAGCAAGGTATTTGCCGCAAGCGAGCGCAACGGTTTTATCGGAATTGCGACTTCTGCTTACGGCACTTTTCTATGCATCTGCCGAATCACATTTGACGACGGTTACCAAGTAGACTTGCAGCGATATATCGACTTCGAAATGCAAAGAACCGGCGGCAGCGGCACATAGCCCGGACCGTCGCTCATAACGGCTGTACGCGTGGGTTTTCTATTAACAGCGCGTCGCCCTACGATCAACATTCTCCTTAAATTAAAACGCCGGAGCGATTTAGCGGGCGGCTGAAACAATTTGAAAAATTAAACCGAGCTGCGGTTACTGCGTGTGGGATACGGCAACCACGCGCGTATCCGTAGCCGTACTCATAAGTGGAACCACAAGCAGCGGCGCCCGCCATGAGGCTCGTTTCACACTTCGCCATCCTGGACCGTGAGATGAGTCAATGTCTCCTTGGCTTCCACGTCGACCTCGTCCCAAGTCGGGGAATAGCCATCTAATTCCATAGTGTACATTTTGATGCTTTTGGTGTGCATCTTGCGGCTGTTCAACGCGCGCACAGCTTGCTCTATCAGCTCGCGTTGCTGATCGGAAATGCGCGTCCCAAGGTATACTTCCCTCAATGATTCTCGGTCGCAGTAAACCTCTCCCGGAGTCGCTAACACCCTCCACTCCCTTTCGTATGACCAGTTGTACTGCTTTTGGGAGAGCACATGACGTGCAGCCTCCTTCATGTCCCCTAGGTTGGTGATGCTCAACCGCGGAGGCTTATCAACGTAAGCGACGCGGACTAAAATCGCATCTTTAGGGAGGGCTTTTAGCAATGCTTGTGTAGAGTAGCCGAAGCAGATGCCTTTGAAGTTTCCAGCGTAGTGCGCCCACATTAGCATGTGATCGTTCGCCTCGCAGAAGCAGGCAATACCAACGTTCGATTTCCGATCGCCAAGTTGCCGCAGAGTCTCCCGATAGTTGTCGGCTTCCCTCAACAAAGCGCTGGAGCGGAACAGACCCTCCATCGGATCATTCATCGCGGTAAAGTCCGCGCACCAGAGATAGCCGTTATTTATCGACGAAATCTCCTCGGCGAACGCGTTTGGACTGCGATCCAGAGATCGGTAGCGATAAAGACGCGTGGGTGTTATGGGCGCTTGCACCTTCGCCACGGTTCGCTCCCATTGGAATAACTAGCCAATTTTCGTACTATAGTTCCGGTGTCAGCTATGGGGAATGAGGCCTGACTGTGGAAAATGCCAGGGGCGGAATAGCAGCGACCTTCGCCATGGGCAATACGGCGAAGCGCGAGCGGTGAAAAGCTTGCGAGCGCGAGCTTTTGCTCCGCTTTGATGAGTCAATGCTAGCGACAGGGCGCTCTCGACTGGACCGTAGCATGCACCCAACTATCGGGAGCCCCGACCGGAAGCAGTCGATCCACCAAGGGGCGTCGTCCAGCGTTCGGCCAAATGAACAGGACGATACCGGCATCAGCGCAACGCGCGACCACCCGAATAACGGTAAGGCCGCGAAAAGATTGCTCTACCTCGTCTTCGAATCCATGATGAAGGGGCCCTGGTGCCGAGTCCGAAGAGAAGCAGGAGCCCGCGGACGACGTCGAAACTGTCATGGTGGATAGTCTTAATGTCGGTTTCTCTAATCGGCCGTTAGGGGTCAATATCTTCCAGTCAAAATTGTGCAGATGCTGCGCTGGCGTAGCATTAGGATGGCACCGGTCAGCACGTATTTGGCGGCCTCGATGAGTGCGTCGTCGTCCTCCTGCAGGTCTCTCGGCAAGCAGCTTAGCGAGGCGCTGCTGATCTGCGACAGAATGCTTCTGCTGAAGGTCTTTGAGGATCTCGAATACGCTTTTCTTTGGGGCCACGCCGGTTCTCCGAGTCGGGAGTTTATCACAGCGGTCGCGGCTCATTTCCACGATCGCGGCGGCTCGTTGGCTGGAGCTCGCCGCGCTGCGGTGCGCTTATTTTTCCGCCAGAGATTCAATCAGCTCGATGACAACGCGGCGACGGTATCGGCTTTTGATCTTGGGAAACGCTTGCGAGATCGTGGCGCCTTCCTTGGTTGCCAGGAAGCTCATGTCCAAGGCACCGTCACCGGCCTTGTGATTTACGCCGGGGACGCCCTTGAAAAAATCGTTCGGCGTTACGTTGAGCAATTGGCAGAACTGAGCCATGCGCGAGCCGCTGATCCGATTGGTCCCCTTTTCGTATTTTTGCACCTGCTGAAAGGTCAATTTGACCGCAGCGGCCACCTGCTCCTGGCTCATGCTCTTCTGTAGCCGAAAGGCACGAAGATTGTGGCCAATGATCTTGTCCACCGCCTGCTCGTCGGGTCGTTGGATTTTTGTCATGCGGCCGCCTGGCCTCATCTCCGGAAACACGGATCTCGGAGAGGTTACGATACCGTCACCAGCACACTGAATACGTAGTAAGCTGATATCACTAGAGTTGCGACCCACACGGCGGCGGCCAAATTCACAAGCATCCGGTGATGGCGGAAGTCGTGGCGGGTGTCCCGAGATGTCGTCGTCAGCATTAGTCCCCCCTCCGTCCGATGCTGCTATTCATAAATGCGGCAGGCGAGACGCTCTGTGATCGCCATCACAAGTCGACGCTTTTGAGCTAACCGCTTGCTTGAAGGACTTTTTGCCAGCCGGCGGCTCTGCCGCCGGTGTCACACTTCGTCTGAAAGCGGCCTCACCGTAGCCGCATATGAGATTTTTGAGTTGCTATGTTTGACGCGATTGTACGTCGCGAAAGTTTCGCACATTGGCGCTGTCGTCGCAGGATCGCCGGGCAGCCTTTGTGTCTTGCGAAGGCTTTACAAGCTGGTTCGCCAATTTTGTACCGGCAGGCTCGATACGGTGGCCGGCCCCGCTGCTTGCTTGGACTCGGAACAGGGAGTATACACATTCATCGGATTTCATTGGCGGGAAGCGTGCGAATGGTCGCACGGCGAGGCGATAAGACACCAGTGCCTCCCGGCGGACGCGCCGCCGAGCGCCTGAAGTTGTTTATGGAATCGCGAGGCTCCGGCTCGCGGCAAGACGCGAATAAGACCAAAAACAAGCCAGCGACAAACGAGCCCTCGAAAACTTTTGGGGAGGGGGCAAATGCGCGGCAAGATCGACGTAAGACTAGAGCGACGAAGAAATAAAGCTAAGCCATACGAGCGGCCTTACGGCGGCAAGGTTTTGCAGCGATTATTTGGCTATCTTGACCAACGCGGCGCCGCGATGAGTGCCGAGGCGGTGGCGACGCTAGGCGTTCCACAATCGGTGCAACGCGCACTCGGATTTGTCGACAAAGCGCAACGGTCCAAGGGTCTCCGGCGTTCAAAGCGAAGCAAAAAATCACCACGAGCGCGACCTTCAGGAAATGCCAAACGTTATGCCACCGCGATTGCCAAAGCCGCTGCTACGCTCGCGCCCCAGCATGCTGCCGCGGCAGCGGCTGGCGCGCCGGCTGGTTGGCAGTCGCTGGGACCGACGGCCATTCCCAATGGCCAGACCTTGGGAGACAACAACATTGGAGTCATTGGCCGCGTATCAAGCATCGCGGTTGACCCAAGCAATCCCAGCCATCTGCTGTTGGGCGCAGCTGCTGGTGGCATTTGGGAGAGTACTGACACGGGAGCCACCTGGGCGGCCCGCACCGACCAAATGCCGTCCAATGCCATTGGCGCCATTGCCTTCGATCCGACCGACCCACGCAAGGTCTATGCCGGCAGCGGCGAAGGAAATTTCTATTTCAATCTCGGTGCAGGCGTCTATGGCTCGACGGATGGCGGCACCAGCTGGAGCGTTTTGACGTCAAGCCCATTCGTCAGTTACGGTTTTTTCGACCTTGTGGTAGATCCCAAAAACCCTAGCATTCTTTACGCCGCGACCATCGACCCCTCAGGAAAGAGCGGCGGTTTTTATCGATCCGCGAACGGCGGGACTACCTGGTCACTTAAGCGAAGCGGGATCTGCTGGAGCATCAGCGTCCATCCGAACGGAGGAACAGTTGAATTGCTCGCGGCCTTTGTCGACGGGCTCTTTACATCCAACGACAGCGGTAACTCGTTTCAGCCAGTTGGCCTTCCGTCGAAGCCGTCAGGGACTTGGACCCGCCTCTCAGTGACGCGCGTCGCAAGCTCGCCGGACATCGCTTATGTGTTCGGTGCCATCAAGACGGCACCCTATCTATGGCGGCGCGCCGCCGGCAAATGGACGCAGATCGCCTCACTTCCAAGCGTCAACCCAAAGACCCCATGGACCGCGCAGGCGCAGTACGACTGGTATGTCGCGGCA
>JASHVC010000126.1 GCA_030039655.1 Xanthobacteraceae bacterium
CCTAATTCAGAAGGCTTGGGCGTCCAAACGCGACCCGCTCTATCTGCCGGGCAATTTCAACAACCGCATCCTGATCGATGCCTGCATTCCCTATGACATGAAGTTGAAAAATACATTTCCGACCGTCGTTGATGTAAGCGCTGAGCTTCGCACCAAACTGCGCGCAAAGTTTCCGCATATTTTTCCCCCAGCCTAAGTCCAGACTCCGACGAGGAGAAGCCGCAAGGAGCCGTCCGGGACACCTCATCGGCATCTTTTGCTTTGTCGCGGGTGGCCTCCGGATGAAGGCGC
This sequence comes from Xanthobacteraceae bacterium, assembly GCA_030039655.1. The sequence continues at coordinate 292 of JASHVC010000126.1, forward strand.
AGATCTATCCGGAGACGCCCTGCACCGCATCCGGGAAGCGAGCTTTTTCGTCTCGCAGTGCCGGCATGACCTCGCGGACAAACAAACCGATGGAGTGTAGGCATTCATCGAGCGCGAGGTCGCCGAAAGCGAACTGGCCGACGACGTAGTTGCAGCCGGTCTCGGCAAGCTGGGCGGCGAGCAAGTTCCGCACCGTCGCGGGCGAGCCGGCGATGCCTTGCCCGCGCTCCATCAGCGGCTCGAATTCAGCTGGGCGCGGATGCAACATAGTGCGCCCCAGCAGCCGCGGCAGATGGGTGAAGCTCCGGTGCCAGGGCCGATAGGCGCGGTTGGCGAGGCGCGTCGCCTGCGCGTCGGTTTCGGCCACCACGATGAAGCGGCCGAGGCCGATCTTCGGCAGCGGCGCGTTGGGGCCTTTGGCTTCCAGCCACGTCTTGCGGTAGCTCGCGACGGTCTCGCGGACTTGGTCCGTCGGGTCGAGATTGACGATGTTGAGCGCCCGCCGGGCGGCGCGTGCGGCGCTGTCGGCGGCATGTGCGCCGTACCAGATTGGCGGATGAGGCTTTTGCAGCGGCTCGATTTCGATCGGCACGTTGTCGAAGGAAAAATGCTTGCCGTGGAAATTCAGCGTCTTATGCGTGAGCCCGCGCAGGATCACCTCGACCGCCTCGTTATAGATATCTTGCGAAGCCGCGGGATCGGCGCCGAAATATTCAAGCTCGATCGGCGAAGCACCACGGCCGAAGCTCAATTCCAACCGGCCGCCGCTCATCTGGTCGAGCATGCAGATTTCGGAAATCAACCGCAGAGGATGATAGAGCGGCACCACGAACACCATCGGGCCGAAGCGTAGCCGCTTGGTGCGCTGGGCCAGGGCGGCGAGAAACACGGTGGGGGAGGGCGCCATGCCGAGCGGCGTCGAGTGGTGCTCCGCAAGATGGTAGGCGTAGAAGCCGCCGCGGTCATAGGCTTCCGCGATTTTCAGGCGCTCCTCGTAGAAGTTTGGCAGCGGCGCGCCGGTGCGGTCGAGGTGATCGAAGATGCCGAATTCCATGATATCCGTTCCTGGGGCCGTCACTGTAGCGGTCATAGCGGCCGAGTGGAATGCGCCCATTCTGGTGTGCTGCCAACGTCGCTGCTTCTCTTTGCGAATGACCTCATCGGGGCGGCGCTGGCGCCGAAGCTCGGGCGGTCGTGGCGAGCGATGCTGAGACGCAAGCGTGACCTTTCTCGATCCGCCGACGCAATGATCCGGCCGCGAACCGCGGCTGCTGCGCGCAAGCCTCTGTTGCTAAAATGGAGGAACTGGAGCGGGCGAAGGGATTCGAACCCTCGACCCCAACCTTGGCAAGGTTGTGCTCTACCCCTGAGCTACACCCGCATCCGAGAAGGGTAAAACGGCCAGCCGCATGAACGGAATGGCCACACCACAGCTATGCCAAAGAGCTTAAGGCTTTGCAACCGCCGGCCCTACAGCCTATCAACCGCCGATGCCTGCCACGCCGGATGAGCTTTTTGCCTACCTGGACAGTCTCGGCATTGCCCACAAGAGCGTCAGCCATCAGCCGCTTTTCACCGTTGAGGAATCCCAGGCGTTGCGCGGCAAGATTCCCGGCGCACACACCAAGAACCTGTTCCTGCGCGATAAGAAGGGCAGCGTGTTCCTGGTCGTCGCGCTGGAAGATGCGATCATCGAATTGCGATCGCTTCACCGGTTCCTCGGCGCCTCGGGGCGCTTCTCTTTCGGTTCCGCCGACCTCATGCGCGAACTCATCGGTGTCGAACCTGGCTCGGTGACACCGTTTGCGGTGATCAACGACGAGCGATTGCGCGTCACTGTCGTGCTCGATGCCGCCATGATGGCGCACGAAGTGCTGAACTTTCATCCGCTGGCGAATACCGCAACGACGACGATTTCGCGGGAGGGGTTGCTCAAATTCCTCGAAGCGACGGGGCACAAGTCCCGGATCGAGCCTGTATGCGCGGCGGCGCCGGGCTAAATACGATTGCATTCGCCGCTTTTCTTCCCATTTAATCGGGCGAATAGGGCAGACTCGACCGGCCCGGGCGAATTCCGCCTCCGGGGCTAGATCTTTTGGGCAGGGAACATGTTGCAGCAAGCCGCTACCGCACCGGCGGACACGTTCGTCAAGGACACGACGACGCAGGCCTTCGTCAAGGATGTGATCGAGGAGTCCAAGCGCCAGCCAGTGCTGGTGGATTTCTGGGCCCCGTGGTGCGGCCCGTGCAAGCAGCTTACGCCGGTGCTGGAAAAGGTCGTCAAGGCCGCCAAGGGCAAGGTGAAGCTCGTCAAGATGAATATCGACGAGCATCCAGCCATTCCGGGCCAACTGGGCATTCAGTCGATTCCCGCCATCATCGCCTTCGTCAACGGACAGCCGGCCGACGGCTTCATGGGGGCGCTGCCGGAAAATCAGGTGGTCGCGTTCCTCGAACGGCTGACCAAGGACCGCATTGGCGGCGAGGCTCAGGATCTCCTGAAGGCGGCCGACGCAGCTTTGACCGATGGCGACGCAGCCGGGGCGGCTGAGCTCTATGCGCAACTTCTGGCCGAGGATAGTACCAACGTGCCCGCACTCGCCGGCTTGGCGCGCTGCTACGTTGAGACCGGCGCGCTCGATCAGGCAAAGCAGACGCTCGCCATGGTGCCCGAGGCAAAACGGAACGAAGGGCCGGTCGCGGCAGCACGCGCTGCGCTCGAGCTTGCGGAACAGGCCAAAACACTCGGACCGATCGCCGAGCTGGAGCAAAAAGTCGCCGCTAATCCGCTCGACCATCAGGCGCGCTTTGATCTTGCGGTCGCGCTCAACGGCAAGGGCAAGCGCATGGAAGCGCTCGACCAGCTAATCAGTATCGTCAAGCGCGACCGCAAGTGGAACGACGACGGTGCCCGCAAGCAGCTCGTCCAGTTTTTTGATGCCTGGGGCCCGACTGACGAAGCGACGGTCGAAGGCCGCAGGCGGCT
>JASHVC010000127.1 GCA_030039655.1 Xanthobacteraceae bacterium
AAAACTCTATCGGAGAACGGCGTATCCCGCCACGCGAACGGCTTGTGCTATGACGCAGCGACCATGAACCGCCCTGCCCGCATATCGTTTGTTTCGCTTGGCTGCCCCAAGGCGCTGGTGGATTCCGAACGGATCATCACGCGGTTGCGCGCCGAGGGTTACGAACTGGCCCGCGAGCATGCGGGTGCCGACCTCGCCATCGTCAATACCTGCGGGTTCCTCGACAGCGCTCAGGCCGAATCCCTGGCCGCCATCGGCGCCGCGATGGCCGACAACGGCAAAGTGATCGTCACCGGCTGCATGGGCGCGGAACCGGAGAAAATCACCGCCGTGCATCCGGGCGTGCTCGCGGTGACCGGCCCGCAGCAATACGAAAGCGTGCTCGATGCCGTGCACCGCGCTGTCCCGCCGCTCCACGATCGCTACGTCGACTTGATTCCGGCTGAGGGCATAAAGCTCACCCCGCGGCACTATGCTTATTTAAAGATTTCAGAAGGTTGCAACAATCGGTGCAGCTTCTGCATCATTCCTAAGCTGCGCGGCGATCTGGTGTCGCGGCCGGCCGCCGATGTGTTGCGTGAGGCCGAACGTCTCGTGGCCGCCGGCGTGAAGGAATTACTGGTCATCTCCCAGGATACGTCGGCCTACGGCATCGATGTGAAATACGCGGCCAGCACCTGGAAGGGCCGCGAGGTGCGGGCCAAGTTTCTTGACTTGGCGACGGAGCTAGGCGAATTCGGCGTCTGGGTGCGGCTCCACTACGTCTATCCCTACCCACACGTGGACGAGGTCATTCCGCTGATGGCGGACGGGAAGGTGTTGCCCTATCTCGACGTGCCATTTCAGCACGGGAGCCCCGACGTGCTCAGACGCATGCGGCGGCCGGCGGCGCAGGAAAAGACCCTCGAACGCATCTACAGATGGCGCGAAATCTGTCCGAGCCTGACGATCCGTTCGACATTCATCGTCGGCTTTCCCGGAGAAACCGAGGCGGACTTCTCGCTGCTACTCGACTGGCTCAGCGAAGCCGAACTCGACCGCGTTGGCTGTTTCCGTTACGAGCCGGTCGATGGCGCCGCCGCCAATGATCTCGGAGTGCCTGTACCCGACGCGGTGAAGGAAGAACGCTGGAACCGCTTGATGGCGCACCAGCAGGCGATTTCGCGCAAGCGTCTCAAGCGCAAAGTCGGGCGCAATGAGCGCGTCATTATCGATGAAGTCGGCCCCACGGTTGCGAAGGGCCGCAGCAGAGGCGACGCCCCGCAGATCGACGGCGCCGTCTATGTGGCGAGCCACCGCCCGGTCCGCGTTGGCGAAATCGCCACCGTGAAGATCGAGCGCTCCGACGAATACGACCTGCACGGCACGGTCGTGGGCTATTAGTCTTTACGCTCGTCTGCCCGCTGGACGGTGGTAAAGTCGCGGCGCTCCATTCACCGACAGGATTTCCCGATGCCGCTTTCTGACACGATCAAGACGCTGATCCGCAACGCCTGGGACGACGGCTATCCGTGTCTCGTTGCGACCGCGGGCCCCGGCGGGCCGAACATCTCCGCCAAGGGCAGCATGGTGGTCTATGACGACTCACATCTCGCCTATTGGGAGCGGTCCAAGCGTACTGCGCTGGAGAACCTGGCCCACGACAAGCGCATCTGCATCATCTACGCCAATTTCAAAGCGCAGCGTGACAACGTGCTCGACAGCGGGTTCTTGCGATTCTACGGCACAGTCGAACTGCATGAGAGCGGGCCGATCCACGACAAGATCTTCAATTTGCTGCTCCCGCGCGAGCAGACCCATGTCGGCGCAGATACCGGCATCGGCGCGCTGGTGAAGATCGAGCGCGCCATCGATATGCGCGGCAAGCCGTTCATGTGATCCAGCCGGCCGGAGAAACATTCATGGAGATGCGGGTCTACGGCCGCACCGGCATGCAGCTCTCGGTGCTGGGTTTCGGCTGCGGCGCGGTTGGTGGGCTGATGGTGCGCGGCGATCCGCGCGATCAGGAACGCGCTATCGCCCGCGCGCTTGAGGTTGGCGCGAATTACTTCGACACGGCCGTGCAGTACGGCAACGGCGAGTCGGAAAAGAACCTCGGCCGCGTTTTGCAGAACCTGAAACCCGCCAATGCAATTGTCGGTACCAAGGTCCGCCTGCCAAGCGCCGACTATGGCCGCATCGCCGCGGCGATTTCCAAATCGCTCGACGACAGTCTCGTGCGCCTGCAGCGCGACCACGTCGATATTTTTCACCTACACAATTCGATCACCGAAACCGGCGGCGGCCCAGCGCTCAGTGTCCAGCAGGTGCTTGGCGAGGTTGTCCCAACGTTCGAGCGGTTGCGCACCCAAGGGAAAATTCGCTTTCTCGGGCTGACCGCGGTCGGCGATACCAAGTCGCTGCAGCAGGCGATCGACGTGGGCGCCTTCGACAGTGCGCAGGTGGTTTACAACATGCTCAATCCGTCGGCCGCCGAGGCGCTTCCCGCGAACTATCCGGCGCAGGATTACGGACGGTTGTTCGATCACACCAAAGCGGCGGGCACTGGCGTCATCGCCATCCGCGTGCTTGCTGGCGGCGCACTGTCGGGTTCCGCCGAGCGCCATCCGATCGCGAGCCCGCCGCCTGAACCGATTGGTTCGGCCATGAGCTACGACGGCGATATCGCGCGCGCACGCCGCTTGCTGGCCCTCGTCACCGAAGGATTTGCGGCCAGCCTCACCGAAGCCGCAACGCGTTTCGCCATCGCTCAGCCGGCAGTCGGCACGATCCTGGTGGGAATGGCAACGTCGCAGCAGTTCGAGGATGCGTTCGCAGCCGTCGCAAAAGGCCCGCTGCCTCCGGCGGCGCTGAAGCGCCTGACCGCCTTGCGGCAGGGTTTTGAGGGCGAGCCCCGATAGTCAGACGCCCTCGGAGACCACGCGGTGAATGGCGCCCATTAACATCGCCAGTTCGTCGTCTGAGATGGTGAAGATTGGGGTCAGGTATACGACCGAGCCAAAGGGCCGGATAAAAACTCCCTCGGTAATAAAGCGTTGGCGTAGGTTGTTGAGATTTTTGATGCGTTCTACCTCGACCACGCCGATGGCGCCCAGGGC
>JASHVC010000128.1 GCA_030039655.1 Xanthobacteraceae bacterium
CCACGGATCGGCCGCCCCTTGCTTGTCAGGAATCTTCTTGTTCGCAGCGTTATAGGCGTTATCGAGCGCTTTTTGCCGTTCGATCTCTTCCGGGGTCGGCGGTGGTTTGTCCTTGCCGAGACTTAAGCTCGGCATAGGAAAGCCGCCTTGGGCGTACGCGGCGCCCGTCAGCAAAAAGAGGATCGCCCCTGCCTGGATGAGTTTGCGCAGCATGCTCACTCCTTGAAAACGTGCCCCCAAAGACTATCCCAGTCCACGCCGGACATGTCGGTCACGCGCCCGTCCTTTTCATAGAATTTGTTGGGCACCTGGAACATGGCGAGCATCAGACCGCCCTCGGGCGTCCACGCCACGTGGCGGCTGCCGGCCTCGCGCCAGACGAACTCGCCGGGGCCGACGGTCAGGCCCTGTGCCGGTCCCTCCTTGTCGCAAAGCCTGCCTTCCAGCACGTAGGTCTGCTCGATCTTGACGTGCTCGTGGTCGGGCAGCACCGCGCCCGGCGCACATCGTATCAGCGCGGTGACGAGTCCGGTCTCTTTTTCGAGCAGGAGACCCTTCACCTCGCACCCCGGAAACCGCGTCTTTTTCCATTCCATCTCGGCCGGGCGTACCACGTGGGAATGCGTGTCCAGCGTGTCGTGTTTTGCCTTTGGGGTGACGGCATCCATGGGCGATCTCCTCAATGCGCGCCTGGCTAACTTGACATAATGATAGCCGATCCCGGCCAAATCAGGTCAAAGAAAAAGGACCATCGGACGGCCGTCCTCCCTACAACCCGGCCTCGCGGATCGGCGGCTGAAACGCGAGTCCGGTGTCCCAGGGAAAATAAATCCACGTATCCTGGGAGACTTCGGTGATGAATGTATCGACCATGGGCCGGCCCATGGGCTTGGCATAGACCGTGGCGAAGTGGGCGCGCGGCAATAGTCCGCGCACGATTTTGGCGGTCTTGCCGGTATCGACCAGATCATCGACGATGAGAACGCCCTTTCCCTCCCCACCACCGCAGGCGACGATCGTGGGTGCGACACCCTTCAGCACCGTCAAATCGCCCTGGGTCGTGTGGGTGTAGCTCGCGATGCACACGGTTTCGATGAGCCTGATACCCAATTCGCGCGCGACGATCCCGGCGGGGACCAAACCGCCGCGGGTAATGCAGACCACGGCCTCGAACGGTCCCGCGCTACTCAGCCGCCAAGCGAGCGCGCGCGAATCCCGGTGAAATTGATCCCATGAGACCGGAAAGATCTTTTCCGGCTGTTTCGGCGGCGTTTGCTCCGCCGGCGCCGCGATGTTTGCCTTGGTTGCCTGTGCCATCCTTCTGCTATTCCTCGCTTGGCGATCTGTTCCGGAGCTAGCGCACGGATCAAACAAAGATGCATGCGTAGTGGCGGGTCTTAGACCCGCCCCTACGGCTATCCCTTGCCGGCGGCAAGCTCCGCCTTCACGCGTTGCAGCATCGCTTCGACGGCTGCCTTGGCGGCGGCAAGCTTCTGCGGATCACGCGAGCGCACCACCACATGGGTATTGCCGCCGATTTTTTCGTCCATGAACGGATAAGAGCCGATCACCACATCGGGATGCTGTTTGGCGATCTCACCGAGCTCGGTACCGATGTCGCCTTCGCGAGCGTCGGCGCGCACGGAGTCGGAAAGCATCCGGGCGCCGGTCTTGAGCTTCGGCGTCACATATTCGAGCATTGTCTGCATGATGTGCGGCACGCCAGCCATGACGATGACGTTGCCGATCCAAAAACCGGGCGCGGCCGACACCTTGTTGAGCACCAGCTCGGCGCCTGCGGGCACGCGCGTCATGCGCATGCGCGCTTCGTTCATGGTGCCGCCGGTTTGCGCCACGCGCGCGGTCATGATTTCGACGGCGCGCGGGTCGTAGCCGATGGGAACGCCGAAAGCCTTGGCGACGCAGTCGGCGGTAATGTCGTCATGGGTCGGGCCAATGCCGCCCGTCGTGAACACATAAGTGTAACGGGCGCGGAGCGCGTTGAGCGTGGTGACGATCTCAGGCTCTTCGTCGGGTACGACGCGCACTTCCTTAAGGTCGATACCGATATTGGTGAGGTACTCGGCGATGTAGCCGATGTTCTTGTCCTTGGTTCGGCCCGACAGAATCTCGTCGCCGATGACCAGCAGAGCCGCGGTGATGACGCCGTCCGTTTCGGCCGCCCGTTCAGCGCTGCCCTCAGCCATCGGCAAATCTCCGTGCTCGCCGTTTCCTCTAGCGCGAGAGCGATGGCGGCTCAAGCGCGCGTCCTGTAGGGTTTCTCGACACACGGACGAAGGTTTTGATGAGCGTCACGCCGGCAGCCCCTTGGACTATTCTGTGCACGGCCGCATTGCTGCTTGCGGCGCCGGCGACTGCACAAGCTCCACCACCACTCAACGGCCCGGTGATGATCTATGTTGCCGGCACCGCGGGCGGCGGCATCGATCTGTTCGGCCGGCTGCTCGGCCGTCATCTCGGCCAGTACCTGCCCGGCCATCCGGCCGTGACCGTGGAAGACATGCCGGGTGCTGGCGGCATCCGCGCCGCTAACTTCTTGGCCCGGCAGGCGCCGCGTGACGGCACCGTCATGACCACGTTCGCGGGCGGGCCGGTGCTCGAACCGCTAATCGGACCGCGCAATCCAGGCTACGACATGAGCCAGTTCACCTGGATCGGCGCGCTGGCCAAGGACGTGGGCCTCTGTCTGTCGTGGGGACCATCACCGTTCAAGACAATCGAAGATGTGCGTAGTCGCGTCATGGTTGTTGCCGGCACCGGAGCCGGCTCGGAAACCGACACGTGGCCGGTGATTATCAACGAGGTGCTCGGCACCAAATTCAAAGTCGTTACCGGTTACCTTGGCACGCAGGAAACACTGCTTGCCATGGAACGCGGCGAAGCCAATGGCCGTTGCATCTTGAGCCTCTCTGCTCTGAAGGCCACGAAACCTGATTGGATCACCGAGAAGAAGGTCAACATCCTGCTGCAGGTTGGTCTTGCGAAGAGTCCCGAGCTTCCCGACGTGCCGCTGCTGCTCGATCTCGCCAAAAACGACGACGATCGGCAGATGCTGCGGCTGCTGTCGGCACCGACCGGGATGGCGCGGCCGTTCGCCGCCGCGCTTGGCCTCAGTGCGGCAACGGCCAACACGCTGCGCCGCGCCTTCGATGCCACCACTGCCGACCCGGAATTTCTTGCCGAAGCCAAACAAATGCAGGCGGACATTTCGCCCATGCGCGGCGAAGACGTGCAAAAGCTGGTCGCCGAAATCTACGCAACGCCCGCGCCGATCGTCACTCGCGCAAAAAAGTTCTTCGCGCCTTAGCCGTTTCGTAATCGGGCCTTACGAAAGAGGAAGCGGCCTCCCGAGACGGATGGCTCAGGTAACGCGCCACCGCGTTGGTCAGGTCGCCCAAAACATGAGCAATTTTCGGCAGGTGACGGGTACAGAACCCGTTTCCCTGCCCGCCGCGTGTGGCGCGAAGATTGCTACGAATGAGGTACCAAGAGGGAGCGCGGGCCGGGGATCGTTATGTTCGACGAAATGCGGGGCAACGGAGGCACGGACACAGCCATACGGCCGGCGTACGCGGCCCTCTCCGACTGGCTGGGTCAGGTCAAGCCCGACGTTTTGGACTTCCGCCGGCGTGAGGCGGAGCTGCTGTTCCGGCGGATCGGCATCACCTTTGCGGTCTATGGCGACCCCGAGGCGCAGGAGCGCCTCATCCCCTTCGACGTCATCCCGCGCATCCTGTCCGCGCCGGAATGGGACATTCTCCGGCGCGGGCTCGAGCAGCGCGTCAAGGCCATCAACGCCTACATCAAGGACGTCTATCACCGCCGCGAAATTCTCAAAGCGGGCGTCGTGCCGGAGGATCTCGTCTTTCAAAATCCGGTCTTCCGGCCGGAGATGAATGGCCAGAAGGTCCCGCACGACATTTACGTGCATGTGGCCGGCATCGACATCGTCCGCATCGACGCTGAGATTTTCTATGTGCTCGAGGACAACGCGCGCACGCCATCGGGTGTCTCCTACATGCTGGAGAACCGCGAGATCATGCTGCGGCTGTTTCCCGAGCTGTTCTCGCGCTACCGCATCGCGCCGGTAGAGAATTATCCGGACGAACTTCTACAGACGTTAAAGTCGGTGGCTCCGCCAACCGCGGCCGCCGAACCGACGGTCGTGCTGCTCACCCCCGGCGTCTACAATTCTGCTTATTACGAACACTCGTTCCTGGCCGACAAGCTCGG
>JASHVC010000129.1 GCA_030039655.1 Xanthobacteraceae bacterium
TACCAAGCCGCAAAGGACGCGGGAAGCCTTGGCGGCAAGACCTGGAATGAGTTCCGCAAAGCTGAGTGCGGCGGCGAGGCAGCTGAAGGACCAGCACAAGCTACGCCGCCAGCTTCGTCTACAGCCTCTGCACCTCCACCGAGTGCTCCGCCACCGGTCGCCAGCGGCCCGGTGAGATTCCCATCCGCCGTCTCTCCCAAATATTCCAAAGACTCGGCGGGTAAGGCGCGCATGGAAACTTGCCTCGATCAATACAAAGAGAATAAGGCCAATAATGGCAACGGCGGGCTCAAGTGGATCCAAAAGGGCGGCGGCTATTACAGCGAATGCAACAAGCGCCTGAAGGGGTAAGACCTCAATTGAGCGTCTGAGTCTTAATTCAGCGCGCTTCGATATGACGGGGCGCCGCGACAGCGGCGCCCCTAATCATTAATACGATGCCGCTGGCGGGAACCGTATCGATTTTTCTGATCTGGAAGCTTCAAGTTTCCTGCCCGCGCCGGTGCGCGTTCCGCAGCAGCAACAAAAATGGTGGGCGGTACAGGATTTGAACCTGTGACCCCTTCCATGTCAAGGAAGTGCTCTCCCACTGAGCTAACCGCCCGAACGCAAGCCTGCATGTAGCGTCGCGCGGCCCGCCGGGTCAAGACCGCGCAACTGCTCAATAGACCGCCCGGCCGCCCGAAATGTCGAATACGGCGCCGGTTGAGAACGAGCATTCCTCCGAGGCAAGCCAGGCCACCATGGCGGCAATTTCATCGATCGCCACGAAGCGGTTCATAGGGATTTTCGACAGCATGTAATCGATGTGTTGCTGCGTCATCTGCGCGAACATTTCGGTCTTGGCCGCGGCCGGCGTGATGCAGTTCACCAGCACGCCTTTGGTTGCCAATTCCTTAGCCAGGGATTTGGTCAGCGCGATCAGGCCCGCCTTCGACGCAGAATAATGCGAGGCATTGGGATTGCCCTCCTTGCCGGCGATCGAGGCGATGTTGATGATTCGGCCGTAACCGGCGGCCATCATGTGCGGCACTACCGCCCGGCAGGTGAGATACGGGCCAATCAGATTGACATCGATGACCTGGCACCAGACGTCGGGCGCTAGCTCCCACAGCGGCGCGTTGCCGCCCGTGATGCCGGCATTGTTGACCAAAATGTCGATCTTGCCGAAGGCGCGCATGTGGGCGTCTGTTGCCTTACCGACGGAGGTGTCATCGGTGACGTCGACCGTCTCGACCGAAACGGGTCCGCCTTGCTGCAGAGTTTGCGCGGCATCCCGCGCCGCCGGCACGTCCAGATCCCACAACGCGACCTTGGCGCCGGACTTCAACATCCTTTGCGCGATGGCAAAGCCTATGCCCCTGGCCCCTCCGGTCACGACGGCGGTACGGCCTTTCAGATCGATGGCGTTCATATCAGTCACTCACCACGTAGCCCGGATGCAGCGCAGCGCAATCCGGGGAACTGCCGCCCCTGGATTACGCTTCGCTTCATCCAGGTTACAGACTTAAAACTTCACGCGGTCGGCGCCCTTGAGGCCGAGCATCTGCCGCGCCTCGGCGGGCGTGGCGATCTCGAAACCGAGATCCTCGATGATGCGCCGGATTTTCGCCACCTGCTCGGCGTTGCTCTTGGCGAGTTTGCCCGGCCCGATATAGAGCGAGTCTTCGAGACCGACGCGCACGTTGCCGCCGATCATCGCCGCGGCGGTGCAGAAATTCATCTGATGACGGCCACCGGCAAGCACCGACCACAGATAGTCCTTGCCGAACAGCCGGTCCGCCGTGCGCTTCATGAAGTGGAGATTGTCGAGATCAGGGCCGATGCCGCCCAAAATGCCGAAGATGAGCTGGAGGAAAATCGGCGGCTTGAACATGCCTTGATCGACCAGGTGCGCGAGATTGTAGAGATGGCCGGTGTCGTAGCATTCGTGCTCGAACTTCACGCCATGGCCGAGGCCGAGGGTCTCGTAGACCTTCTTGATGTCGCGGAATGTGTTGGGAAAGATGTAAGCATCGGAATTAAGCAGATAACTCTCCTCCCAATCGTACTTCCAGGTCTTGTAACGGCGCGCCATCGGATAGAGCGCAAAATTCATCGAGCCCATGTTCATCGAGCACATTTCCGGCGACAACGTGTTGGCGGCCGAGATGCGCTGCTCGACCGTCATGGTCACGGCGCCGCCCGTGGTGATGTTCACCACCGCGTCGGTCGCCTGTTTGATGCGCGGCAGAAACTGCATGAAGACGTTGGCGTCGGGCGTGGGCCGGCCGTCCTTCGGGTCGCGCGCGTGCAGGTGCAGGATGGCGGCACCCGCCTTGGCGGCATCGATTGCCTGCGTGGCGATCTGATCGGGCGTAATCGGCAGCGCGTCCGACATGGTCGGCGTGTGGATCGAGCCGGTGATCGCGCAGCTGATGATGATCTTGTTCGCCATGGTCCGTTTTCTCCCTCAAATTTTTTGCCTGCACGCCGGCGACTACAGTCATTCGCCGCACTGGCTTCGTCAAGGATGAGCGGCCGTGCGCGCTTTTGCTTCCTGGATCGCCCGCCACACCGTATGGGGCGTCGCCGGCATAGGCAGGTCGCGCACGCCGAGCTCGGACAGCGCGTCGAGGATCGCGCTCATCATGACAGCAGGTGCGGCCGTGGTGCCGCCCTCACCGCCGGCCTTGATGCCCAGCGGGTTGGTGGGCGAGAGCACCTCGGCGATTTCGGTCCGAAATGACGGAAGCACATCGGCGCGCGGCATGCCGTAGTCCATGAACGATCCGGTGAGCGGTTGCCCGGAATCCGGATCGAGGTAGACCTGCTCCCACATCGCTTGACCGACGCCCTGCGCGATGGCGCCGTGGGTCTGGCCGTGTACGATCAACGGATTGATGCAGCGCCCGACATCGTCGATGCAGGCGTAGCGGGTGATCTCGATCGCACCGGTGTCGGGGTCGATCTCGACCTCGCAGATCGCCGTGCCGTTGGGAAACACCGGCTCGTGCATTTCGTTGTCGGTGACCACCGCGACGCCGTCCTTGAGCGCCTCCGGCAACTTGTGACGCGCCGCCTCGCTCGCGAGTTCGAGAAAATCGAAGGTCAGATTGGTGTCACGGGAAGAGAAGCGGCCGTCGTCGAAGGATACGGTACTGGGCGCCACGCCCATGACAACGGCGGCGATCTCCTTCCCCTTGGCGATAAGGTCAGCGGCGGCTTTGGAGAACACCGTCGCGGCATGACGCATCGAGCGGCCCGAATGCGAGCCGCCACCGACTTTCACCACCGCGGTGTCGCCGTAGATGATGTTGACCGACTCGTCGGGCACATGAAGCAAATCGGCAACCACCTGGGAGAAGCTGGTCTCGTGGCCCTGCCCGTTCGATTGGGTGCCGATCACGGCATCGACACGGGCTGGTCCGGACGAATCTTGCGGGCGCACCGTGATGCGCGCCTGCTCCTTCGGCGCCCCGATCGAGGACTCGACGTAATTGGCGAGACCACGTCCAAGCAGCTTGCCGCGGCGTTTCGCTTCGCGTCGCCGCGCGGGAAATCCTTTCCAGTCGGCGATGTCCATCGCCCAGTCCATATTCTCTTCGTAGTGGCCGCTGTCGTAGAGCATGCCGACCGAATTGCGGTACGGCATCGCCTTCGGCCTCACCATATTCTTGCGGCGAAGCGCAAGGCGATCGACGCCGAGTTGCCGCGCCGCCTCGTCGACCAATTGCTCGATGGCGAACGTGACTTCCGGCCGGCCGGAGCTGCGATACGCATTGGTCGGCATCGTGTTGGTAAACACCGCGACCGATCGCAGGCTCGCGGCCGGAATAGCATACGAGCCGGAAATCAGGCCGGAGCCCTTGCTCAGCGGCGACAGCGACACGCAGCGCGCGCCCACATTGCTGATATTGGTGGCGCGCAGCCCGATGAATTTGTGCTTCTCATCGAGCGCGAGTTCGACATTTGTTACCAGATCGCGCCCCTGGTAATCGCTCAAAAAGGCTTCCGAGCGCATCGCGGTGAATTTCACCGGGCGGCCGAGCTTCTTCGCCGCCCAAAGCACAAGGCCGAACTCGACATAGGTGCGATTACGCGTGCCGAAATTGCCGCCGACGTCGGCGGAGATGACGCGCAGCCGTTCCGGCGGCACGCCGACGACTTTGATCAGCTCGTTCTGCTGCCGTACCGCGCCGCCGGATCCGGCGTACAACAAATAACTGTCGGCGGCGGCGTCATACTGTGCGAGCGCGGAGCGCGGCTCCATCGGCACGCCGGTAACGCGGCCGATGTGGAATTTCTTCTTCACCACATGCGCCCCGCGGGCGAAGGCGCGATCGGTCGCTTCGCTGTCGCCGAAAAAGGTCTCGACCGTGATGTTGTTCGGCACCTGATCCCATAACACCGGTGCACCTGGCTGCATCGCATCTTCCGTATGCAGAACGAAGGGCAGCTCTTCGTACTGCACCTCCACGGCTTCAGCGGCATCCATGGCTTGCGCCTTGGTCTCGGCGACAACCATGACCACGGCCTCGCCGACGTGCCGCACCTTATCCGCCGGCAGCAGCGCGTGCGGACCGGCGAACACCGCGGTGCCGCCTGGCCCGGTGAGCTTCATGTCGAATTTGGTCTTCGGCACCGGATCGTGGGGAACCGGGCCGATCTTGTCGGCGATGCAATCAGCGCCCGTGAACACGCCGAGTACCCCCGGCATTGCCTTGGCACGCTCGGAATCGATCGCGACAATACGCGCATGCGGATGTGGCGACCGCACCATCACCGCATAGGCCTGGCCGTCGAGATTGAAATCGTCGGTGAAGCGGCCCCTGCCCGTTATAAGGCGCTCGTCCTCCTTACGCGGCAGTGGCTTACCGATGAAGCGGTAGCCGGTTTGGTCCGCTTTTGTTTTCTCGTCCATTGGGTCTCATCGGATGCAGCTGGCCGGGCCGGCAACTTACTACATCGACACCGGGCGTGCTAAAAGCCCCGCAGGGCGGGCGGGCGTCAGCTATGGCATTTGAATTCGGTGTCTTTCTGGAATTTCCGCGCTACCCAGCACAATCCGACGCCGACGCATTCGTTCAATCCTTCGCTCAGGCCGAGGCCGCCGAACGCTTCGGCC
>JASHVC010000130.1 GCA_030039655.1 Xanthobacteraceae bacterium
TGGTCTTAGCTATTTCTTCAAACCGCCTTTATCTAACGCGGTACCCCTAGGCCTCGTCGTTGGCGTTGGCGTATGCCTGCTGTCAATGCCATTTGCGGTCTTGGCAGAAAGGTACATTGAAGTACCGTTCAATTTTATCGGGTTCCGATTATCTTCCCTGGTGCGGGAAAAAATTGGGTCTGATGGCAATGTCGGTCGCAGCCCGATCCCAACCGTTGTTCACGCCCAAACCGCCAGTTGGGATCGCCTTCCTTAAATGAGGGCCGGATGCGCGGCAGGGCGATCGGCATCCAACCGCAGTTTATTGTTGGCTTCGGCGCGCCGGCGAGCCTATGTAGGTTCCCGGCTCAGTGATGTCATTGACGACGGTCGACCCGGCGCCAATGATCGCGCGATCTGCGATACTGACACCGTCGATGACTGTCGCACCTGCTCCTAAAAACACAAAGCTCCCTATGCTGCATCGGCCAGCAACAGTGGCATTAACGGAAATGTGCGCGAAATCGCCAACGCGGCTTTCGTGATCCACGACGGCGGCGGTATTGATAATGGCACCTCGGCCGATCGTGACAAGTGGCCCTACGTGGGCATGATGGGCAACGAAACACCCAGGCAGAAGCGTCGCTTTGGTTCCCACATATGCGCGCTTGGAGACGAGGCTGGTTACAGCGAAGCCCCGCAATGCAGCGCCTTCCATTTGCTCCCATCGCCGATCGTTGTTCCCTGCAGCTGGCAGAGTGCTCCAGCCATTCTGCAGCCAAGCCGGCATTGTCTGATGCACGGGAAACCCGACAAACTCTTCTGCTGGCTGGGCATTGGCCTCGACGAATACCAATTCGGCCACACCCAGATCGAGAGCGACATCGGCCACGCTGCGTGCGTGTCCGCCAAATCCGAGAATCAGAAGCCCACAGGCGGTCACGCGCTCCGAGAGCGGATGGATGTCCGGCGCCGTGGCAGGTGCAATGATCGGCGAAAGCGGTTCGGCGACTTCCGGCACTGAAGACGCGGTTACTGCGGCAACGGCTTCGTTCGACATTTCATCCATCCGACGTTACAGACCCTCCAATAAACTAACCCCGTGCTAGGGCGTCGCTGCGGTTGTCATGCAGCGCTGCAGGGCAATGTGGTCCAGAATTTCGACATGGTCGTCGACAACGTGCCGCCAAGTCCGCCTAGCGAGTAGTTCGTAAAGCGCCTTCTGACTACTTAGGAGCGCCGTCCGGTTCTCCAAGGCCCACTCGATGCGAACCGCCATGTCCTTCCAGTCGTTAGAGTCAAACAGCATTTGTGCTTGTAGATCAGGAGCTGTGACGATCTCTTCGGTTACGGGTATCCGAGCCATCACCACCGGAGTGCCGACAGAGAGCGCTTCCGTGAAGGTGAAAGGAAATCCGCCCTCGGACAAGCTTGGATTGACCGCAAGCTGCGCCAAGCGATAGCAGGCCGCGAGTTCTTGCAGCGACAAATTGGGAAGAAAAGCCACGTCGTGAAGCAGCCTCTCGGTCTTTACAAACTCCATGATCTGCGGACTGTGGGAAGGCGACCCGGTCAATACCAGCTTGAGGCCGAGATAGCGATCGCGCAACAGATACTTGTAAGCATGCAACAAAGTGAGGACGTTCTTGTTGGGGCGAAGCTGGCTTGGATAAAATACAAATCTTATTCCTCTGCTTAAGAACGAGCCGGCATAGCTTGGAAACGACATCTTCTTGAGCGAAAGAAGGAATTGGTGCCAACAAAAGGTCTCGGTAGCCGCAAAGTCATCCGACGTTCCTGAGATCTGAATTAATTGAGAAAGATTATGCGCGGCGTGGCGGATCACGTGAACGGCTGCCGGAGCCACATTGAACCGTTTGACCACCGTATTCCATTTGACATGTTCACTGTAGGTTACGCAATGCTCCGCATTGCGGACGGCTCGTCGAACGTTCTCGAAAACGACGTGAACCGGTTTTCCTCCCAGGATTCCAAAGTTGATCGGGAAGTCCGACAAGACCATGTCAGGTACGCACATGAGAGTCGGGGCATGGATCCGATTGAAGTCTGGCCAGAATGCGGTTGGACAATACCAACCCGCGATGTCTCGGCGATGATTGATCATTGAGATCAATCGGTCGGCCTCAGTTTGTTCCAGTTGCTGGAACATCCGAAGCTGGAATGCAGTTTTTTCTGGAAGCTGGGCGCGTATGTTGGCAACAAACGGATAGGACAACGCCTTTCTGATCAGTTTTCTAATTCCATCCCAAATTGCGGGGAACACGGTCTCGACGGCGACGATTAGTCCAAAAATAAGTCCTGTTGGAACCAAAACCAGCACGATACCGATTGCCACGATCGGGTTGCGAGTTGAGACAAGGTGCCGTTCAAGCGCGTTGCGGAAGAACTCAACTTTTGGCCGGATGAGTCCAACAAACGTTCGGAATCGCCGCTTTTTCTCCCTTGGGCGCCGCCATTCCAGATACGCGTTATAAAAGCGCACCGAAAGCGGCATGGCACTAGGCGATAAGAACTCGATTTGATCGAGTTGCAATCCTTCGGCTTTGCAAAGTGCTTCAATTTGCTCGCGACCCCAGCTGGGACAGGCAACCACGAACTGCAGGTCGGATCGCTCGGCCGTGCCTCGCAAAAATCCGGCGAGTTGGCGGCCAAGCCCATGGGCGCGAAGATCGAGCGCTGGCCTGAAAGTAACGTATATACCAAACTTTTTCACAGACATTCGCGGATAGCGTGCCAATAGGACGATATAGCGTTGTCCCATCCCTTCAGCTTCAAGGCTTGCCGGTTCGGCAGAGCCTCGCGCACCAAGGGGGCCTCGGTCTCCATTCGCTTGAGAGCAATCGCCATCTGTGCGGGATCGTTGGGATCGCACCAGGCAATACGCAGGTTATAGTCGCTGTTCATCTGTTGCATCGCGGGATAGCGCGTCGAAAGAATTGGAACGCCTAAACTTGCCGCCTCTAATGCCGCCAACGTGCCGTTGTCGACAGACGCGGTATGCCAAAGGAAGTGCGCTTCCGCGAGGTTCTTATCGTAGGCTCCATCGGGAAGCTCTCCCATCAGCGTCACGTTGCGTTTCAATGTCCGACTCGAATCAAAAATCTCCTTGGCGCGCTGCAGGTGTCGATAAGAGTGGTCCGTGGAAAGCATAAATTGAGGTTGAACGCCGGTGAGTCGACACTTCAGCTTCCCTTGAAGCTCTTCGTAGTACCGCCGAAGCGCCAGCATGGAATTTACGTGGTTCTTGTGGATCGAGATGTTTGTGGGCCACAAAAAATAACCACTACAACCGTTCAAGGTCGATGCTGGTGGCGAAATGTGCGGAAGAAGATGTGGCACCACGCGGAGCAATTTTGGATTAATGCCCGCATACTGGATGGCGTCATCATTCGTGAAATGGCTTGTGACTAGCACTGCCGAGGCAGCTCTTGCTGCATACAAGAATGCAAGATCTGCATCGTCGTTCATAGTCGGTTGGTAACGCTGGATGTAATCGTAGACGACCAGCGCGCATGGTTTGAGTGGCAGAAGAGGTAATTCCAGTCGATCAGAGATCACCAGCCACAGATCGCAATCGAGAAAGTTGTTGATGCCGTCGTCTGCGACCGCGTATTTTGTGTGATTTAGAGGACCACTATAACCGCTGAACTGGCAAATCCTCTCGGCAGCGATCCGATCAATGGTGCGCCAAGTGAACGGACGGCGCGTGATATCAGGAGCCAGGTCGTGGAACTCAGCATCTGGATAGCGTTCGGGATTGTCAGGATGAGCAAGAACCACACGAACCGGTTCGTTGGCCCGACGACTCCCGTCGTGTAGAGCCGCGGCAATTAGTTTTGCGGCGCGCAACGTTCCGCCGCGGTACTCGATCGGCAGAATGACGGCTATTGCGGGTTGCCTCTGTTTTCTCGGCTCTGCGGCAACGGCGGCGGTGTTCTTTGCAGAAAGCAAGATCTTGGGGAAATTCTGCTTCCATATGGGTGCGCCGTATTCTGGCCGCATATGGTCGAGTAAGCGGGGCTGGGCCTCGCGGATCTGCTCGGCCAACCGCCGATCTCCCCCTAATAGACGTTCGACCTTGCGGCGAGCTTCCTTGACGGTCTTGCAACGGCCGGGGAGAGAACCTCCCCCCAGCTTGTCCAGCATGCCGCCAGCCAGGAACACCAATGGAAGACCGGCTCGAACCGCTTCAAATGGATGATAATGAACGTGATACGGCTCGGTGCTGTGATAGTACATCAAGCGGAAATTTTTCATGTGGGCCGCGTACACGGCTGGCTCGGAATAGCCCAGAACGTTTCGGTCCGACACCTTGATGGGTTGGGCGCCAAGAACCGCGTAAGGAAGATCTTTGAAGTCGCGCAGGAAGTCATTGTAAACCTGCTTGTAGTATGGGTTGGTTTCTATTCGCGGACAAACAAACATCATCCGCGAATCCGTTCCCAGCCATTGGTCGTTGATTTTCGCGTCAAGTAGGCCCAGAGGCAGGTAGCAGCGCCTGTCGCGGATGAATTCGTTTTCGACTTCGTGCAGATGCGGATATGCTTGGCCAAACCAAAAGCGATTGCCGAGTTCGCGAATTCGATTTGCGCCAATCGGACCGAAGTATTCGTAGATCACGTTGTTATACGTGACGCCTGCCGATAATCCGAAAGATCGCAATATTGTGGCGCCGCGAAAATAGTGCGCTACGTGCCCAAGCTGATTAGGAAAAATTCCGCAGATTGCAACCTGAAAATGACGATTGGCGATATCCCACACAACGGGATCGGACGGATCGTACCAATTGGCTGCGTTGAGAATAGCAAGGTCTGCGGCCGGGATGCTCAGCGAATCATCCCATTCATAGGTGACGTCTCCGCTCGCGTAGCTCTCTTCTGCGGGAAAAGACTTAGGCAGAAAGACTTCGTTGAGGCCAAGCTGACGCAGCATTTCCAGATCGTAGCGCCGCGCCGTCCGGTGATTGAGGAGCCACATTACCCGCATTTTCACTACCATCGCATCATGTGGCGTCGTTGATATTTGTGAGAGCGCGCGAGGTGCCTCTTTCGTCAGAACTTAGCTGGGTCAATATATCAAGAGCGACGCATTAGCGATCTGGGACTGTCAATCGTGGTCCGAACAGACGGTCTGTTTAGTCTTTCATCCAGATGATTGGCTGCGTTGCAGGGCTGACATATGTCGAAGAGATGCGAGTACATCGCCTATGCGAACTTTCGCTCGGGAGCTCGACGAGTAACCGGTCCATATTGCTCCAGCGATGCGCGAAGAACATGGGTGACACGCTCCACGTCATGTTTTGACATCTGTGGAAAACTTGGAAGGCTCAATCCGCGCCGCGAAATTTGCTCCGCCCTCGGCAGACGCAGTCGGGCGGCGTACATGGGCATGTGGTGGGCGCAATAGAAGGTAGGCCGGGTTTCCACCGCCTCGTCGTCCATAAACCGTATTATCCGGTCACGATCCACCCCTTCGGGTAGAAGAATGCTGACCAGCCATTCCGCGCTTTCGAGGTCAGGGGCGCGCGCTTGAAAGGTCACTGGGGTATCGCGCAATAAATATCGATACTGCGTTGCGATTGCCTGTTTACGTTCAAGGATGGAAGCAAGCCGTTCGAGCTGAGCGACCCCGATTGCAGCCGCGATATTCGTCATCCGATAATTGAACCCCATCTCAACGTGCCAATATCGTTGAGTGGGCGACTGTGCTTGACCCTTGAGGGATCGCAGGCGATCGGCCAGGCGGGCATGGTTTGTGACGACCATGCCGCCCTCACCGGTCGTCACTGTCTTGTTGCCGAAGAAACTGAAGGTGCCGGCCGCACCGAAAGTTCCGACATGCCGGCCTTTATAGGTGCAGCCGAGTGCCTCGGCACAATCCTCGACGATTAGCAGGCCGTGTTGCCGGGCTAATGCACACAGCGCGGCCATGTCACAAACGGCCCCGTAGAGATGCACGGCCATAATAGCTTTGGTGCGTGGCGTTATCTTTCTCGCCACATCGACCGGATCGAGGAGCCAATCATGGAGGCAGCTGTCGGCAAAGACCGGCGTTGCGCCGGTTTGCGCGATTGTGTTGACCGAAGCGATGTAAGTAAACGTCGGGACGATCACCTCGTCGCCTGGTCCAATACCGAGCGCGTGCAATGCCAAGTGTAAGGCGACTGTACCGTTCGACACGGTAATCGCATCGTACGCTTCGGTGATCTCGGCGAAAGCCTGTTCGAAGCGCCGAACGAAAGCTCCGTTTGACGAAATCCAGGACGAGTCGACGCATTCGAGCACGTATTTGCGCTCGTTGCCTGATAGATCGGGCTTGTAAAGGTTGATGACCGGCCGAATTGGAAACGGGGCCGGCCCGTGCTCCGCCGGACTAACCGTACTTTGTTGCAAATGTTTCGGTGCTTGAGGCGCGTTGAATTGGTTCGACGCACGGCCTGGCGCTTGGCCTTGGGCCGAGTAAAAAACTCCCGATTCGTTCGCCACGGAAACTTACCCCCGCTTCCGCCCGCAGATTCTCGGCGATTCACTGCCTAATGCTGCAAATTGTTTCTGAGGTTGTTAAGAAATCGTTAAGAGTTTAGAGCGCGCTCGAAGTGCGATCTCGCAGCTGCGCATTAAACCCGGCACATTATCGGCAACAGACACCAGTAGGCGCGTTTGCGCTTGGACTGAGTGGTGAAGCGCTCCTCTCGCATCAGCGACAATTCATCGGGGAGAACGTGTCGATCTTTATCTCTTTGGTAGGCGCTTTTGACTTCCACAAGATCGAGTTTGCTTTCCGATTATCCGATGGCCAGCCCGCGGCATGCTGAGCACCGTTGCATCCCAGCGCCAGGAACAGATAAGGTAGGTCGCCTCTGACACATGGATTCGGAAATCACCACTTGCGTGTGCTTCATGCGTACAAGGTTTTTCCGCCCGATGTGATGGGTGGCATTCCCGAGGTAATCACGCGTCTCGCCGAGGGTATGTCAGCTCGGCATCAATCTTCTGTGCTGATCGCTCGCAGTCGGGGGTGGGGCCGTCAATATTTCTGGAACGGTGTACCGATCGAAGCCGCGACGTCGCTTGGGACCGTTATTTCGACGCCAATTTCGCTAAGCTTTCCCCTGCTTTTGGCTCAGCGATTGCGAACGACGGATCTTGCCGTTCTCCATCATCCTTTTCCACTCAACGATTTCGGAGCTAGAATCGGTCTGTCGCATCGCACGGCCCTGATCGTGCATTGGCACGCGGAGATCGTCGGTCGGCGCCCATTGTCCAATTTTCTCGCACCTGTCGTCCGCCGTACCCTGGCTCGGGCTCAACACATCATCGTTTCGCACCCAACGTTGCTTGCAAACTCGCCGTTTGTTGCGGCGTACCGCGATAAGTGCACGGTCATACCGCACGGCATTGACGTGAATTACTGGGGCGACCTCGACAGGTGCCAACTTCAGAAGGTTGCGGCGCTGCGATCTCGCTACCCACGCTTGGTCATCACCACGGGACGGCTGGTGGCATATAAAGGCCATCACATTCTCCTGGAAGCGCTGCGAAGAGTGAACGCCACGCTGGCCATTGTGGGTGAGGGCCCACTGAACAAGCAGTTACGGCGGACGGCAAAACAATTTGGCGTCGGCGACAGAATCCTACTGACCGGTGCGCTGTCACGTGACGACCTCAAGGTGCACCTACATGCCGCGCGGGTCTATGCCTTTCCGTCCGTCACCGTCGCGGAGGCATTCGGGATCGCCCAGGTGGAAGCAATGGCAGTCGGATTGCCGATCGTGAACACGGATTTGCCGACCGGCGTTCCCCATGTCGCGCGCAATGGCGTTGAGGCGCTGACGACGCCGCCGAATGATCCCGCTGCGCTGGCCGCTGCGATCGAGCGACTATTGGGCGACCGGGAACTCTCGCAGCGGCTCGGCGCTGCGGGGCGCGCTCGAGCAGCGGCGGAGTACAAGCTGGAGAAATTCGTCACGCAAACCGAAAGGCTTTACGAGAGCGCCGTGGAACGTGTTTGCGAGTCGCCGCGTCAACACATGCACCTTTGGAAGTCTTGGCGAATTGCTGCGACAGGCCTGCTTAAACCCAGTCAACAACGTGAGTGACGAGACTTAACGCGCCGCTGAGCGGAGCTAGGCCTCTCTACTTTTTTTGAGACGACCAACGGCCGGACGCATTTGATCGCAGCGGCCGCCTGTCGAATAAAACAAACAGATTGAAATCAAATCCCCAGAAAAGGATTGTCCTAATCTTAAGGAAGACTCTTTTTTCGAACTCCTCAAAGCAAGCGTTGAATGTCGCTTCGTCCTCGCAGATTGAGCGCCCCTGATGTAATCGTACCGGTCTAATAACCAAAATTTAATAGAGCTGGACGCGCCGGTCTGATCGTAGGGAATCTCGGTAATTACCTCCTCGTATCCTGCGGGCTCATCTCAATTGGGGCGTTATGGAATGAACGTGCCTTTGCGTGGTGTTGACTTGCCTGACACGGCCAAGCCTCACCTTGTGCTCGTTCCCGATCCTTTGCCCGCACCGGTCCAGCCAACGCCGGTATCAACGCCGGCCAGTGACAATCCGGCGGCACCTTCCTCACAGGCAGACTCCGCCGCGTCCGCCGCTGGCTCGGCATCCGCGCCTCAGCCGAAACCTGCTTACCCGCCGCCCGCCGAGCCGCCCGCGCAGGAAGGTCCGCAGGGCATTCGGTTCGATTTCAATAGCGGTTGCCGTTTGATGTTTCCGCAAGCCACCAAGCCGTGGAAGGTGCGGCTAAGCGATATCGATACAGGCAACGTTCTCTATGAGACCGAAATTGCCTCCGGGCGCGTGAATAGCGCCAAACGTTATTATGTGCGCTTCCGCATCGAAGTCTGGCAGCAGAATCAGCAGCTATTTTCTCATGATTATTGCGCTACTGGCCGTGACGTGTTGATTCAGCTTCCCGTCGGTACGCTTGGCGACACAGTGGGCTGGTTTCCGTATGCGGTAAAGTTCAAAGAGCGCCAT
>JASHVC010000131.1 GCA_030039655.1 Xanthobacteraceae bacterium
GGCCCTAAAACGCCGACGGCATCCAGAAGCCGACCCATGACTACGCCACCGATGGCAAGGCCGATCATATCCAGCGTGAAAGGCAGCGAAGCTTGCGCGCGCGGAACCAAGAATTCCGCTTGTACGGCAGGCAGCGCGACCACCACCGACCACATACCCACGCCGCCGATGGTCGAAACGAGCATGGTGGCGAGGAGGCGCAACCACGCCTGTCGCGAATCCGGGACAGGCACATTTTCCGGCGTCGGTTCCTTACGCGTTTCCATCGCCGGACATTCACCGAGGCGAATATCACCGTCAATCCCCGCGGCGCGAGCGACGCTCGGCACTGATCCTTAGCGGGAACTCGGCAGGCGCGAAGCGCTCAGTTCGACCCATCCAACAAGCGCCGCGCGATCACTTGCGCCTGAATCTCTGCTGCACCTTCGAAAATATTGAGGATGCGCGCGTCGCATAGAATGCGCGAGACGGGGAACTCGACGGCAAAGCCATTGCCACCATGGATCTGCACAGCGTTGTCGGCGGCCGCCCAGGCGACGCGCGCCGCAAGCAGCTTGGCCATGCCAGCCTCAAGGTCGCAGCGCCGCCCGGAATCCTTCTGCCGCGCCGCATGGTAGGTCAACTGGCGCGCGATCATGATCTCGACGGCCATCATAGCGAGCTTGTCGGCGACGCGGGGAAATTTGGCGATCGGCTCGCCGAATTGCACACGCGTCAGCGCGTAGGAGAGCCCCTGTTCCATGGCTGCCTGCGCGACGCCGATAGCGCGCGCCGCGGTCTGGATACGCGCCGCCTCGAAGGTCGCCATCAGTTGTTTGAAGCCCTGCCCTTCCGCGCCACCGAGCAGATTGTCGGCCTTCACCGCGAAGCCGTCGAACGCGATCTCGTATTCTTTCATGCCGCGATAGCCCAGCACCTCGATCTCGGTGCCGGACATGCCGGACACCGGGAACGGGTCGTCGTCGCCGCCGCGCGGCTTTTCGGCAAGCAACATGGACAGGCCGCGATAGCCGCTCTCAGTCGAATTGGTGCGCACCAACAACGTCATCAGGTCGGCGCGCACCGGGTGCGTGATCCAGGTCTTGTTGCCATAGACCTTGTAGGCGTCGCCCTCGCGCACCGCGCGCGTCTTCAGCGCTGCCAGATCGGAACCGGTGTTGGGTTCGGTGAACACCGCCGTGGGCAGCACTTCGCCGGAGGCAATCTTGGGCAGCCACTTGCGTTTTTGTTCCGCGGTGCCGCTGCCGAGAATGAGTTCGGCGGCAATTTCGGATCGGGTACCGAGGCTGCCGACCCCGATATAGCCGCGCGACAGCTCTTCGGAGACGACACACATGGACTCCTTGCCGAGTCCCATGCCGCCATAGTCCTCCGGAATGGTCAGGCTGAACACGCCGAGTTCGGACATCTGCCCGATTACATCGAGCGGGATATATTCGTTGCGCAGGTGCCATTCCTGCGCATGCGGCACCACAACCTCGTCGGCGAACTTGCGCATCTCCTCGCGGATCGTCTCCAGCGTCTCATCAAGGCCGCAGGTGCCCACCGTGGCCTGTTGCTGATCGCGCATCAGCGTTGCCAGCCGCTCGCGGTGGCCTGCCGTATTGCCGGTGGCGATCAGATTGTCGACAGCGGGGGTCACGCGCGCGGCCACGGCAGACGGCGTGAGCCCGAGATCCGCAAGGCGCACGATTTCCCCCTGGCTCATGGGGATGCCGCCGAGGATTTGCGCCAGATACTCGCCAGCGCCGATGCGTACGAGCAGTTCTTCGACCTCACCAAGGCTGTCGGTTTCCATAAGCCGCTGCGAATAGGCAGCCAGCTGCCGGATCGCTTCGACGTAGGTCGCGAGCCAAGCCAGACCGTGCGCAGCGCGTTGCTCGCGATCAATTGTGCGCGGCGCCGGGCGGCCATCCACCGTCACCCGCCCCGCAACTGCGCGGCGGGCATCAGAAAATAACGCCTCAACGGCCGCAACTCCTTGGCGAAGCGTCGTAATCAGTTCCAAGCCTGCGGGCATGGCGGTAGCGGCAGACGGCATGACAACTCCGACGAATTGACGAATTTTTCGGCCCGGCAGGAGACACAACCTTACGCGTGAGGTGCATCAAAGCCAATGCAAAGCGCCAAAATGCACAGAACGCCCCCTTAGTTCGGGTTTCTCGCCAAATCTTAACCAATTTCCGGTTTGCTGCAGTCGATTACCGCCGCGATCCTGCGGCGTTTCTGGGATCGGTCCGGCCGCCCGAATGTCCATTACCTCACTTTTCTCCAGGATGTCGGTGCGCGCTCGTGTCATCGCGCTTGGTCTCATTCCGCTCATCGGATTTCTGGCCAATGCCGCGGCCCTCAAGTCCGGAGATATAAAAGTCGGCCGCTCCTTTGAGAGCGTGCAGGCCGAGACCAGGGTTGCCAGCGCCAGCCACGATCTCAAGGGCGGGCTGCTCGAGATGCGCGCCGCAACGACGGCCTTCGTCTCCCACCCTTCCGACGCCGAGGTCGCAGGCTTCGCCGCTGGGCAAAACTTGGCGATGCATTCGCTCGACCGCATCGAGTCCGCGCTGGAGTCATCGCAGCAGAACGTGATTACACCGCTGCGCATCACAGTGCGTGACCTCAAAGCCAGTTTCGACAGCTTGGTCAACGAGCAGCGCGCGCTCGGCTTCAACGAGACCGAAGGCACAACGGCCGCTCTCATCGCGGCGAGCAACGCGATCGAAAACAGCATCCACAACGATCTGTCTTGGGTCGCCGACGATGCCACCTCGAAACTCCTGGTGTCGCTCCTCACCATGCGCCGCTATGAGATCGAATACCGGTTGACGCGATCACCTGAAGCCGAAAAACACTTCCTCGACGAGGTCAGGCACTTCAACAGTTTGTTCGACTCCATCGATGGACTTCCTGCGTGGAAAGAGAAGCTCAACCGCGAGGTGCAGACTTACAGCTTCGCGTTCGCCCAATGGGTCGCGAGCACGGACAACATCCAGCCGCTCCTTTCCCTTATCAGCCATGACACCGAGACCGTTCTGCCCGAGGCTGACAAAATCATCGCTACCGCTCGGGCTGGCGCCCGCGAGGCCGGCGACACGCTTCTGGCAGCACGGTCACGAACGCGCGCCATCGTCGCTGTCGTCGCCATTTCGTCGGTGCTGATTGCCCTTGCCTGCAGCTTCGCCATCGGCTGGTCGATCACGCGCCCGTTGGAAGGGCTCGCCGAAGCGATGAAGCGGCTGGCAGGCGGTGATACCTCGGTGCGGATTCCGACCACCGACGCACGCCACGAGATCGGCGCCATGGCGCGCACCGTGATCATCTTCCGTGACAATATGATCGAGCGCGAACGCCTCTCCGGCGCACAGGCCGAAACCAACGCCGCGCGCGAACGCCGCGTCGAAACGGTAGCAGCGATGATCGGGAAGTTTCGCAGCTCCGTGGAACAGGCGCTGTCGCGCTTGCGCGACTCGGCGGGCCAGCTTGAGCAGACATCGACCGTGCTCAATAAGGCGGCCGATGCGGTCACCGCGGAAGCGCAGTCCGCCGAGACCCGCGTCGGCGCCGCCTCGCTCAACGTCACCACGGTGGCCAGCTCGATCGAGGAACTGGCAGCTTCGATCAGGGAAATCGCCACGCAGGCGAGCAAGTCCACCGAGGTCGCGGGCCGCGCCGTCACCGAGTCTCGACGCACGGTCAACACCATGTCGGAGCTGGGGAACGCCGCGAACCGCATCGGCGAGGTGATCGGACTCATTCAGGCCATCGCCGGACAGACCAATCTGTTGGCACTCAACGCCACCATCGAGGCGGCGCGCGCCGGCGAGGCCGG
>JASHVC010000132.1 GCA_030039655.1 Xanthobacteraceae bacterium
AGGTGTCGGCCGTGTCCTTGCGATCCTGCTTCGAATATTTCACCAGGATATCGACCGCCTGATCCTTGTTCTTGGTGTCGTAGAGCCAGCGCACGGCACGCCCATAGGCCCGGACATAACTAAAAAGCGCGTCGCGGTTCTTCGCCGCCCACTCGGTGTTGGTGGCCCAGACCGTGAAGGGAAAATCCTTCAGATAAGTTTCGACATCGCCCAGGTCGGTGTAGCCGGCCGCCGCCGCGCGAAACGTGGCGGGCGGATACAGAATGGCGGCGTCGGCGCCGCCGGACATAAGCGCCGCGAGCCGATCCTGGGTGGCCTTGGCATAGACAAAATCGAGATCGGCGGCTTTCAATCCCGCCGAGGCGATGAATGCCTCCATGTAGATCAGCGTCACGTCCTTGATGCCGCCGATGCTCACCGTCTTGCCCTTGAGTTCGGCGATGCTCTTGATCGCCGATTTGGCGTAGACCGCGTACGGTGGCTGATTGACGGCGTTGATGACGATCTTCACCGGCGCGCCCTGATTGGTGGCGCGGACGAAATCGGGAAAGCCGCTGTAGCCGATATTGAGCGAGCCGGCGGCGAGCTGTTGGGCGGCCCCCGGTCCCACCGAGAGCAGGTCAACGTTGACGCCGTTTTCCTTGAACCAGCCCAGCTCGCTGGCGACATATTCGGGCCATTGCAACGCGCCGTTGCTAACAAAGCCCTCGACGATCTTCGTTTCGGCGCGGGCTGTATTAAGCTCGGTCGCAGCAACCGCCAGCGTTGCTGCTGCGGCCAGGGCGGCTGACATAAGAAATCGGCATACAATCGCTGCGCTCATCTCGCTGCAACCTCACGCTCTTTGGTTGTGTCGCTGATCGACTTCCGAGCACGACACAACATTAGTGTGATCCAGCACAGATATTTTACGGCAATATCACCTCTGCTGCAATCCACTGCCGGGCCGCACCCACAATCCGGCTCAATCGTCGTCTCTCATCCCTTGCCGACGCCGGTTGCCGACCGCTCCAGGGGGCACTCCACGAGCAACAAGCTGGCAGAACCGAGAGCCGCGGACCGCGGTGCAAAGCGTAATCGGCCTCTGCGCCACGACGTAGCGACGTCGATCGCGGGTATCGCACGGCACGGCGCACAGCGCTCGGCCAGCGAGTGGCGAGTGGCGAGTGGCTTCGGCAAGACATACAACGAGAGAGGACGGTGATGGCGCTCGAGCTGCGCGAAAGCGGAATGAAAAAAGCTGCCAACTCACAGGTGGCAGCCCAAGTTCGGGAGGAACTGTGCGCATGAGCGCACGCCCAGTGAAATATCACATTCTCAGCAGCTGTCAACGCTAGAGAGCTGGCCGAGGCCCACAGTTCTTCGGCGGGAGCGTCTGGCCTCCTAGTAGAGAATCTGCCGCGCCAGCGCAATGGTCGTAACGACCTCTCGCTGACACATAAGTCTACTGACGTAAGCGAACCAATTTGCGCAACGTCGTCTTTCTCCTCCGCATAGTCACGGCTATTGCGATCTCAAGCTCCGCTTCCATCGTCTCCTCGATCCATTAAGTGCAAACGGAAACGCGGTGTCACCGGCTGCGCAAGCAGATCGCGCTGCCTCCGGCGCGAGACAACTACGGCGCATCTATCGATTTCACTTGACCGAACTCGAGATCAAACACAAATCCAGAATACCCCTCCTGGGCAACCTTCTGTATTTTTTCCATATAAGTAGAAGCTCCCCCCATGTAGGGCATTACAACCGGATACTTGCCCGGTACATTGGCCCCGACGTACCACGAGTTACCAGCCTTCGCCAAAATTGTTCGCCCACCAACTTCGTTAACGTGGGCGAACCAGGCCTCCTCCGCCTTCTGCGTAGCTTCAACAGAACATTGCTGACTGCGCCTCATTGTCGACAGACAGTCGATAATCCAATCAACATGTTGCTCGATTGACGTCACCATGTTCGCAAATACGGAAGGGCTCCCCGGTCCAGTGATAATAAACAGATTAGGAAAGCCCGCGATCGATAGACCGAGGTATGTTTTGGGACCTTGCTTCCAATGATCTCGCAGCGCAATTCCGGCACGGCCACGGATGTCGATGCGCGTTAAGGCTCCGGTCATGGCATCAAACCCGATAGCGAGCACCAAGACGTCCAGCTCATAGTCGCGTGATGCTGTCCGAACGCCACTGGCCGTAATCTCCCGGATAGGATTTGCGCGAATGTCAACAAGCGAAACATTCTCTCGGTTGAACATTTCGTAATAATTTGTGTCAACGCAGATCCGTTTTCCACCGATGCCGTAATCTCGCGGAGTGAGGGCTGCGGCAGTCGAGGTGTTTCGCACGATGGCGGCGATTCGACCGCGCACGTAGTCTGATGCCTGTCGGTTGACTTCATCACTAGTCGTCACGTCTGGAAAAGCATAAATGTATCCGATACCTCCAGTGACATTCCAACGTCGAGAAAATTCACGCTCGCGTTCAGTCCAGGTGAACTCGACACCGGGTCGGGTGCCCGCGTCGTTTAATGTGCTATTGCGTGTAAGCCGTGCCGCGCGACGCCGTTCGCTGTAGTTCTCCTTCCAACCACGCACATATTCTCGGTCAAGTGCACGATTGTGGGCGGGAATGCTATAATGCGGCGTGCGTTGGAACACAGTTAAGTGTTTCGCTTGCGCCGCCAGAATCGGAGCGACCTGAATGCCTGAGGACCCTGTACCGATTAGCCCTACGCGTTGGTCTGCGAAATCCATTTCCCCTTCTGGCCAGTCGAACGTGCGACAAATTTTTCTGGAAAACTTGTGCAAGCCCGGGAAACTCGGTTCGAGCGGGGCCGACAAGCAGCCCGTGGCCATCACCACGAAACGGCCTAAAAAACGCTGACCTTGATGCGTTAGTAGCTCCCAGTGTCTTGTTTCTTCATCAAACGTCGCGGCCGTCACCCGTGTGTTCAGTTGGATTTCACCCCGAAGGTCGAGTTTGTCCGCCACGAAATTGATGTACCGGAGGATTTCCGGCTGCGATGCGTAATATTCGCTCCAATTCCACTCTTGCTGTATCTCGTTAGAGAACGAATACGAGTACTGCATGCTCTCGATATCGCATCGAGCTCCAGGGTATCGGTTCCAAAACCAGGTACCGCCGATCGCTTTACCGGCTTCGAACACACGCACTCTGAGGCCCAAGTTGCGAAAGGAATAAAGAGAGTAAAGGCCAGCGAAACCCGCCCCCACGACCAGCACGTCGTATGCAGGATGCTGTTGGCGTTGGATCATTGACCCGCTCACCCTTCGTCTGCTGGATATGAACTCAGAGTTTCACGTTCGTCCCGGGACGCGCAGGGTCCGAAGGCGGGCGCCTGATGAGCCGAGCAATTGCCGAGCGGTCGGCCACAAACTCGGGCATCGCACGCGTGACAATTTGGTCCCTAGGCCTCGGCAAATTCACTATCAATCGATCAAGTACAATGCTTGGTGCGGCAGAAAGCACAATGACCCGGTCGGAAAGGTAGACGGCTTCGTCGATGTCGTGAGTGACTAAAACGATCGTAATGTTGAAGCGATCGCGCACAGCTGCGACAAGATCCTCCAAATCTGCGCGCGTTTGGGCATCTAAAGAACCAAAGGGCTCATCCATCAGCAAAAGCTGAGACTGATACGCAAGCGCTCTCGCTATCGCTGACCGCTGTTGCATTCCCCCCGACAACTGCCATGGATAATATCCGCCAAAGTCCGCTAAGCCCACCGCCCGAAGGCTTTCGCCGACGCGCTGGCGACGCTCGTTGGCCCCTATCGGCTGATATAACAGCGGCAGTTCAATATTTTTTGCCACCGTGAGCCAGGGAAGCAACGAACGGCCGTATTCTTGAAAAACCATCGCAAGGCCCTTTGGAACACCTTGCACAGCCTGACCTCGGAATCGGATGACCCCGCCGGTGGGTCGGATGAGCCCGGCCAGGCCTTTCAACAACGTTGTTTTTCCGCAGCCCGACGGCCCGACGATTGAAACAATTTCGCCGGCGCTTACATCAAAAGTCACGTCGGCCGTTAC
Source organism: Xanthobacteraceae bacterium (assembly GCA_030039655.1). Next base: position 4,041 of record JASHVC010000132.1, read on the forward strand.
GACGTGTCCCTGCGTATAGGCGTGATGAAGGTGGTCGACGGTGAGCACGTCAGTATAACTACGCAAGTGCCGTCCGGCGCAATGCGCCGTGGTGCCAGGCCAAGGCATAGCGCTCAAATCGGACGAACAACCAATTCAAGGTAAATCCCAGCACTGCAAGCAGGACAATGCCGCACCACATGTCAGTAAGAAGAAACACGATCTGTGCATTCTGAATGAGGTAGCCGATACCATTGGTACTAGCAACGAATTCGCTTACCACCATCAAAATCACAGCCAGTGCCAAAGCCACTCGCATGCCCGCGAAGACCTTTGGCAGAGCAGAAGGCACCACTATGCGCCACAGACAGGCACGGGGTGAAAGTTGAAATACTTTGGCAGTGTCAAGCTGCACAGGATCGACTGTCCGAGCCCCCTCGATCGTATTGAGAAGAATTGGCCAGATCGATCCAAAAGCTATTAAAGCGATCCGCATGACCGCCTCGGTCCCAAGCAAGATAACAAACACCGGTATCAACGCGGGTCCAGGGATTGCGCGCAAGAACTGAAGCGTAGGATTAAGGAAATCGGAGCTAGCTCGGGAACGCCCCATTAGCACCCCAAGCGGTACGCCTATGACGACGGCCAGCAACCAACCAGCCAGAAGCCGAAAGAGGCTTGGCAGAACATCTTTGTAAACGCCATCACCGAGAAAGAGAGCTCGAGGCGATTCCGACAACCACAAGGTCACCGCGCGGCTAAGAATTTCCGAGGGAGGAGGAAAGAAAATCGATTGCCCGCGCACCGCCGCAAACTGCCAAAACAGGACGAGAACGATTCCTAAACCATATCGAATTGCCCATGACTGGAAAACGTCGATCCATTTCTTTGTCATGACGGAGCTACACCCAGGTAACGCCACGCAAAGTAGCGATGCTCTAACAAACTCAAGACAGTGTTGATTATCGCACCAATGATTCCAGTTATAGCGGCTCCCGCCAAAACGGAGTCCATTTGGCCGCCGCTCAGAGATACGAACAGAATGTACGAACCAATGCCGCTATCCGTCGACGCCAAGAGCTCAGAGGCGATTACCACGATAAGTCCGATAGACGCCGAAATACGAATTCCGGTAAAGATAAGCGGAGCCGCGCTTGGAAGATTAATCCGCCGCACAATCGCCATACGTTGTAAGCCGAAGCAGCGAGCAGTCTCAACCGCGACCGGATCCACCTCGTGCACGCCATAAATGGTATTGAACAAAATCGGCCACGTAGTCGCGTACGCCGTCAGGATGACTTTCATGAGGAAGCCTTGTCCCCAAAGCAAGATAGCCAGCGGAATAAGCGCCACTGAGGGTATCGGACGCATAAACTCTACGAGCGGCGACGTCATTTTATAAGCTAATTCGGACGAGCCGAGGAGGATACCGATGGGTACGCTGACGATGGTCGCAAGTGTGAGACCAACAGCCCACGCGTAAAGTGTTGAAAGCACGTCGCTCAAGAACTTGGTGTCTATCGATAGTTCGAAAATTTTATGTACGACGGAAGACGCCCTCGGCAAATAGATCGACGGCACGAACTCGAGCCTCGTCACAAACTCGGCAATCAGAAAAAACGCGATTATGCCTAAGGCGACCCGAATGGCGGCCGCCAAGCGCTTTCGCAGGTCCGGACTAGACAGCCCTCTCATTAGATTATGACGAGCTCAGGCCTGTCTCCGCACTTTTGCGCTATTGGTGGGTTGCCTCATCTGGCAGTTTGGTCTTGTTGGGAAGTAATTTTAGTCGATCCATCAGATCAGCAATCGTCTTTAGTTGGGTTAGGTCACTCTTTTCGGGCGTGTAGTTGAGGCCCATTTTCCCGGCGAGCTCTGGCTTTATGGGCGTAAAGGTCGGGTATATCTCACGCAATTTGACCGGATTGTTATGTGCAAAAGCCAGACCCTTAGCCAAGGCACGTTTGAGGGCTGCAACCGTATTGGGATTATCCTTCGCAAATTTCTCGGTCACGGGAAATCCCACGAGTGGAAACCGGTCGTATTCGTTTGAAAATAGATCAAAAATCGATCTTAGGCCTCCCTCTGCTTTTACGACGGAGAGAATTGGTTCGGGAATGCAGGCAGCGTCTACACCACCGCGCAGCACAGTCGGAGCCATATCGGGAATTCCCATTACGGTGTAGCCGGTAGACTTGTAGTCAAGACCCTCCTTTTGCAGAAAATCGTCGAGGATGAGATCACAAGCCCCACTCACGGTGACGACAGCTACCTTCTTGCCGACAAGCTCATCTACCGTTTTGATCGACGAGTCATCCTTGACCATTATAAGTGCCTCTCCTGCGGTTCCGCGGTCATCTTCGGTCAAAGGCACCAAGGGAACTCCTCGATTGGTGGCGAGGAGAAACGCCGTCCAAGTGACCCCTCCTGTGTCAAAGTCTCGACCAACGATTCCGGCAATTGGATTACCGCCCATGACGCGTGGCGTGACGTTCAGGCCCTCCTCCTTAAAGAATCCTTGCTGCAAAGATAGATAGACCACGCCGTAATTTGTTATTGGGAACACACCAAAGGTGATATTCGGCTTTTCGATGTTCGCGGTCTGCGAATACCCGCTCCGCTCCATTGTCGGCAAGCTCAAGGCCGTGAACACACCCACCAGCAACGTAGGAATGCGCAAAGCCGGCCGAAATTGTCTCCGCGAAGCAAAAGTCAAGCGAAGCTGTCGTGGCAACATGAAGCCCTCCTATGTTTCACGAGTGCACCGGGGAGACACGCGCTGTACCACTGAAAGCGACGACCATTTCCAAGCCAATTCGTGCCAAAATTGCACGAGCGAGTACCTAAGCAAGCAACGTTCCAACTCTGTTGTCGGACGGACCACTCAGACCGCGCCGAACCAGCTGGAAAAACTGTGACGTTTCACTGTAATTTTACCAGGAAAATCCCGAGCCGCAAGAACCGATCGCGTTGATTTGGCAACTCAAATGGGCGCGGTTCATAATCGGGGCAACGACACCACAGTAGCCGTGATCGCGATCGCCAAAAATAGGCTCAAACTGCCCAGCGCATAGGCAACATCACTGACCAGCCAATTTACCGTTCTGCTATTCTGAATCTCACGCCAAGTCCGTTCTGGCGTTATAGGCATGTCAATGTGGTTGACACCCAACGGTCGCAACGCATCCAGGACGGCGTTGACAACTACGCGTGGGGCCGCGACGCATCCGCCTTCGCCCGTACCCTTTACGCCCAACGGATTGGTCAGGCACGGTACCCGATTGAACGCTACAACAAATGTCGGTACGTCAGCGGCGCGTGGTATTGCATAATCCATCTAACTCGCGGTCGCGACTATCCACATAAAAAATCAGCAGCACGGCATTGGGTTTTCGATCAAATCGTAGACATGATCGAAGGTGATTTCGGTGATCGGCTTCTGGATCTTAAAGGCGCGCGGCGGCGCGTTCTTCTCGATCGCCATGATTGAGGTCTCGATCGGCGGACATTTGTCCTTCACACACGGTACTTCCTTGATGATGATTGGCACGTCCTTCGCGTAGTTAAAGTTCTGCCGGACCCAATATCGGATCTGTTCGAGCGTATAAGGCGAGATTTCGATGTAACGGCCAAACGGGTCGCCCTCGGTCGCTGCATCGCGTGTGCCCTCGACATAAAAGCAATTCTCGAAATCCCCCGTGATCTTCTCGGCATCGAGCTTGCGACCGATGAACACGACGCGATTAATCCGCTCTTCGCCATCGGCCCATGAGCGCCCCGGTCTCCCCTCAAAGTCCCAGTGCACGCCTTGCAGTAAGAACCGGTCGTTGTCGCCCTTCAGATTCAAGATGCCCTTGAATCGCAAAATCTTGTCGCCGTACTCGGCAATCACCTGTCGGAACCAGAGACTGACCTTGAAGCCGTCGAGCTCACCGACCTTCTCGATACAAACGGTGTCGATGTTCTGTAGGTGGTTGTGGCGGTGGTGCCCATGATGGTGATCGCGATGATCGTGGTGGTGATCGTGATGATCCTCGTGGAGGCCTTCGAGCTTGTGTGAGAAGTCGATGTTGCCGATATCGAAGATTTTCGAGAGGTCGATCTCGGAGTTCTTCGCTCGTTCGATCTTGGCGACCTTGTTTAATTGAGTGATTTGCTTCTCAGTCTGATCGAGCTGTTCCGGTGTCGATAAATCAGTCTTATTCAGCACGATCAGGTCGGCAAAGGCGATCTGCTCGCAGGCCTCGGCCGACTCCTCCAGACGCATCGCGATGTATTTGGCGTCGACAACCGTGACGACGCCGCCTAGGGTGAACTGGCTGCGGATGCGCTCGTCCGCGTAGATGCTTTGCGCAACCGGCGCGGGCTCGGCGAGGCCGGTGGTCTCGATCACCACTGTGTCGAAGCTGTCGCGGCGCTCCATGAGCCGGAAGAAGCTTTTCACCAGATCACCGCGTACCGTGCAGCAGACGCAGCCGTTGTTCATCTGCACCACCTCCTGATCGGAGGACAGCAGCAGGTGGTGGTCGATGCCGACCTCGCCGAATTCGTTGACGATCACGGCGACGCGCCGGCCATGCTCGGCCGTCAGGATGCGGTTGAGCAGCGTGGTTTTGCCCGAGCCAAGGAACCCAGTCAGGATAATGACTGGGGCTTTGGATTTGGCGTTGTTCGTTGCGGCGGTCATGACGTTAAAATGCAATCGGGGGCGGTCCGTTACAAGCTCGGTCTTGACCGGTCGCCCTAAGGTACTCGGCCGAAGGCCAAGCCTCGAAGGGTCGACGGCCCCGCTGTTGCCATACGTTGCCGCATGGTCGGTGGCAATTCATCCTTAGAGGCCCGCCTTCGGCGGGCTCCTCAGGATGGCGGATCGAGTTCAGTTGCGCGTCAATTGAAGATCGGCGTCTGCATCTTGCCGACGACGCCGCCTGTCGGCTCGCCGTCCTTCATCTGCACGTTACCGCGCACGATGGTATAGACCGGCATGCCCTTGACCTTCCAGCCGCCCCACGGCGTCGGATGGTTCTTGGAGTGTAGCTTGTTCGGGTCGATGGTCGATTCCTTTTTCAAGTCGACGATCGTGAGATCGCCGTCAGAGCCGAGCCGGATCGCACCCTTCTTCGGGTACATCTGCCAGACCTTGGCGACGTTCTCGCTCTGCACCTTGACGTAGTGGTTGAGCGTCATGCGGCCCTTGTTCACTTCGGTAAGGATCAGCGACACGTTGGTCTCGACGCCGCAGAAGCCGGAGATGCAGTCCCAGATCGCGGCCTTCGTCATCTTTCCGTTTATGTCGCAGCCCTTCTCTTCGAGCGTGTGCGGCGAGTGGTCGGTCGCGATCATGTCGACTGAGCCGTCAAGCAGGCCCTGCCACAGTGCGTCCTGGTGCTCCTTGGAGCGCACCGGTGGATTCATCTTGAGCAGCGGGCCGACGTCCGCAAGATCAGTGTCGACCCGGAGCAGATAGTGCGGCTGCGTTTCCGCCGTGAAGCGCAAGCCCTTGGCCTTGCCGGCGCGAAGCATCTCCACCGCCTGCTTGGTCGAGGCGTGGACGATGTGCAGCTTCGTGCCGAAGTTCTCGGCCAGGAACATGATGTGCGCGATCGATTCCGCCTCGCACAGCCACGGCCGCGACTTTTCCCACCAGATCGGATCGTTCTTGCCTTCGGACTTCAGCTTGTTGGTCCAGAAGTGCTGGATCTGCCGGTTCTCCGCGTGAACGCAGAGCGGGACTTTGGATTCGGTGATGTTCGGGAACACGATCTGGCACATGCCGTCGTCGGGGAACGGCAGATTGCCGATGGTCTCGCCGAAGAAGATTTTGTAGCCAACGGCGCCGGCCTTCGCCATCGGCAGGATGTCGTCCGCGTTGGTTTGGTGCACCACGCCGAGCACGGCGAAATCGCACAGCGACTTCGACTCGGCGATCTTTTTCTTCACGCCGACCTGTTCGGCGTTCTCGGTCGGCGGAATCTGGTTCGGCATGTCGATCACGGTAGTGATGCCGCCGCAGACCGCCGCCGTCGAGCCGGTCGAGAAGTCTTCCTTGTGGGTGACCCCCGGATCGCGGAAGTGCACGTGCGCGTCGATCAGGCCGGGCAGAATGTGCAGGCCGCGCGCATCGATCGTCTGCTTGCCCTCCGGCAAGGTGTCGTCGGCACCGATCGCCACGATCACGCCATCGGCGATAGCAACGCCGCCCTTAAGGGACGCTTCCGGTGTGACGATCGTGCCGCCTTTGACGACCAGGTCTGCTTTCATGGAATATCTCCTCCTTGTGTTCGTGGCCGCACCGTTGGCGGAGCGATGTTAGTAGGTGTCGAACATCCGCTGGATGTCGTCGGCATCTGTGGTCTTGGACAGGGCGAGCGACAGCAGGATGCGCGCCTTCCATGGTTGCAAATTATCCGCGGCGACGAAGCCCCGCTTGGCAAGTCCCGGGCTACGGACAACACGGCCGGAGGCAACGCGGCTGCAGAGACACATCAGGACCTTATGGTCGGCGTAAGCGTTGTCGAAGGCCTCGTCCTCAAGCGGAGTGGGCCGACCGGCACCCGTCGCTGCGCTGACGATCCCTTTGGCGCCGGCCGCGACGGCCGCCTCGATCATGACCCCGTCCGCTCCCACATAGGAAAGGACGACATCGACACGAGGCAGCGACTGCGCGGATCGAACATCAAATTCCGTGTCCACAGTGTGCCGCCGTGCTGGGGAGTGATAGTAGACCACCTTGCCATCGGCATCGGCAAATCCGAGCGGGCCCAAGTCGCGCGACTGAAATGCCTGCACCCGATAGGTCGAGTTCTTGGTCACATCGCGCCCACTGAAGATCGTGTCATTCATCACGACCAGGCAGCCCCGACTGCGCGACGCCGGTTCGGCTGCTACACGCACGGCGTTGACGACGTTTAGGTATCCGT
>JASHVC010000133.1 GCA_030039655.1 Xanthobacteraceae bacterium
TGGAGGCCTAAGATCGCCATGGCCGACGTAGCCATACCTATCAGGCCTGCGAGCGGCGCAAGCGCGCTGTACCGCCATGCGCGCTATGTGATCGGCGAGAACCCAGTCACCGGTCTCGCCTTCGGCCTCTTCGTGCTGATCCTAATCGCGGCTTTGGTCGGCCCATGGATCGCGCCCTACAGCCCGCTGGCCAGCGACACCTCCGCGACACTAAAGCCTCCGAGCTTCCATCACCTGTTCGGCACCGACCAGCTCGGCCGCGATATTTTCAGCCGCGTTGTGGTGGCGACCCAGCTCGACTTTTTCATCGCCATCTTCTCCGTCGTGCTGGTGTTCCTGATGGGTGGCCTCGCCGGTGTCGCCGCCGGATATTTCGGCGGCTGGACCGATCGCATCGTCGGCCGCATCGCCGACACCATCATGGCATTCCCATTGTTCGTGCTCGCCATGGGCATCGTCGCCGCGCTTGGAAACACGGTGCAGAACATCGTGCTGGCAACCGCCATCATCAACTTTCCCCTTTACGCGCGCGTCGCCCGCGCCGAGGCCAATGTGCGCCGCGAGGCCGGCTTCGTCGAAGCCGCCCGGCTTTCCGGCAACCGCGAATGGCGCATCCTCTGCTTTCAGATCCTGCCCAATGTGTTTCCGCTCCTGGTAGTGCAGATGTCGCTCACCATGGGCTACGCCATTCTCAACGCCGCCGGGCTGTCGTTCATCGGGCTCGGCGTACGCCCGCCGACGCCGGAATGGGGCATCATGGTCGCCGAAGGCGCCGCCAACATCATCTCGGGCGAATGGTGGATCGCGTTCTTCCCCGGCGCCGCGCTGATGATCGCCGTGTTCTGCTTCAATCTGCTCGGCGACGGGTTGCGCGACATCGTCGATCCGCGGAGGCGCACATGACTCACCCCGCTCATTCCCGCGCAAGCGGGAATCCAGCGCTGGGTCCCCGCTTGCGCGGGAATGAGCGGGAGGTATCCGCGTGCAGGAGGACCGTCCGATGAGCGCGGAGCCTGCCCTTTCGGTCGATAACCTCTCGGTCGAGTTTCGGACGCGCTCGGGCATCGTGCGCGCGCTTGAGAACGTCAGCTTCTCGGTGGCTAAAGGCGAAACGATCGCGATCGTCGGCGAATCCGGATCGGGCAAATCGGTCACTGCCTATGCTGTGATGGGCGTCCTCGATCCCGCCGGCCGCGTCAGCGGCGGGCGCGCCACGCTCGGCGGCCTCGATCTCCTATCCGCGAAGCCTCGCCAGCTTGCCCAGGTGCGTGGGCGCCAGATCGCGATGATCTTTCAGAATCCGCGCACCGCGCTCAACCCGATCCGCCCGGTGGGGAGGCAGATTGCCGACGTGCTGATCCGCCACGGCAAGCTGACGCGCAGGGCTGCTCCCACAGCGGCCGTTGAAATGTTGCGCGCGGTCGGCATCACCGATCCCATGCGCCGCGCCAAAGCCTACCCGTTCGAAATGTCGGGCGGCATGTGCCAGCGGGTCATGATCGCCATCGCGCTCGCTGCCAAGCCTTCGCTGCTGATCGCCGATGAGCCGACCACCGGCCTCGATGTTACGACCCAGGCGGTCATCATGGATTTGATCGGCGATCTCGCCCGCGAGATGGGCATGGCGACGATCTTTATCACCCACGACCTTGCGCTGGCTGGCCAGCGCTCGGCGCGCATCGTGGTCATGCACGCGGGCCATGTGGTCGAGACAGCGCCGACCCAAGACTTGTTTGAGCGCCCGCGACATCCCTATACGGCCGAGCTGATTGCCGCGACGCCGGACTCGGCCACCAGCCTCGATGCTCTTGCGGCGATACCCGGCTCGCTGCCCGATTTGCGCCGGACCGACCTGCCGCCGTGCCGCTATTCCGAGCGCTGCCCGCGAAAGAAGGACATCTGCGCGCAGCCGTTGCCGCGTGCGGCGCCCGACGCGACCCACATGGTCGCGTGCTGGAATCCTTTGCCCGAGCAGGCGATGCGCGGACCAAAAATGAGCGCCGCATGACCGCTCTTCTCGACGTCGCCGAAGTCTCCAAACTGTTCACCGTCGGCGGCGGGCAAGGGGCATGGACACGATTCAAACGGCGGTTTGCCGGTGGCCCCGAAAATCTTCCCAAGGTGCACGCGGTCGACGACGTGAGCTTCGTCATCGACAAGGGCGAGACGGTCGGGCTTGTGGGCGAGTCCGGATGCGGCAAGTCGACCCTGGTGCGGGCACTCACGCGGCTGATCGACGTCAGCGACGGCAAGATCAAGCTTGGCACCCGTGAACTGTCACGCAAGGCCGCGCGCGTCTTTGCCCGCGACCCCGATCGCGCCCGCATCCAGATGGTGTTCCAGGACGCCGGCGAAAGCATCAATCCGCGTTACACCGCCTTCGACGCCATCGCCGATCCGCTCCGCCGGCTGCGCAAGCAGCGCGGCAAGAAGCTTCGCCAGCGCGTTGAAACCGTGGCGACCCAATGCGGACTGCCGCTCGAACTTCTGCCGCGCTTCCCGCACCAGCTTTCCGGCGGGCAGCGCGCCCGCGTCGGCATTGCCCGCGCCATTGCGGTGGAGCCCGACCTTTTGGTTCTCGACGAGCCCACCGCCGCGCTGGACGTTTCGGTGCAGGTGGTAATTCTGCAGCTGCTGCAGCGGCTCAAGCACGAGTTCGGCATGAGCTACCTGTTCGTCTCGCACGACCTGTCCGTGGTGCGACTGCTGTGCGACCGGGTGCTGGTCATGTACCTCGGAAAAATTGTCGAATCCGGCCCGGCCGCGGATGTCTTCGCGCATCCGCTCCATCCCTACACACAGGCGCTTGTTGCCGCCGTGCCGCGGATGCAAGAGAATGGCCGGCAACGGCTGCGACTCTCCGGGGAGCCCATGAGCCCGATCGATCCCGATCCAAATGTCTGCCGCTTCTACGGCCGTTGCCTGCGCGGCGTCGACGCCTGCAAGGCGTCCATGCCGTCATTGCGGCCGTTCGGCGACCGCCAGGTCGCCTGCCATTTCGCCGAAGAATTTTTGCCGCGGTCATGAAACGCAGGACTGTTCGCAAGGCGAAATCGATTAAGGCGAAGAAGCGAGGCGGAACGACCAAGGCCGCCCGTGCGAAGAAGCCGATCAAGCGCCAACCGTCGCTCGCGGCAAAAGCCGTCGACACGATCGACGGCCTCGTCACGGCGAGCGCGCAGGCGCTCGGGATCAAGATCGAGCCGGCATGGTACGGCGGCGTCAAATTC
>JASHVC010000134.1 GCA_030039655.1 Xanthobacteraceae bacterium
TCGCAGCCGAGTTCGTCGGCCTTGCTGAGCAGCACTTCGCCGGCGCCGCCCTTGCGCGCCTTGAGTGTGATCGTCTCGGCCTTGATGCCGTTGACCTTGAGCGCGCGCGCCATTTCCTCGCCGCTCGGTCCGGCGACTGTGGCGCCCTCGACGGTGACGATGGTGATGCGCTCCGCAAGGCGTAAGAACGGCATTGCGTCCGCCGTCGTGCGTGCCTGTTCGGTGCTGCAATTCCACGCGATCAGCACGTTGGTGGCGAGCGTGCGCGGAGTTGAAGGCGGAGCGATCAGCACCGGACGACCGCTCTCGAAAAGAGCGGACTCCAGCGTGATCATGGCCGGGCTCTGCCACTCGGGCCCCGGGCGCGCCAAGACGATCATGTCGAAGATACGTCCGTAGCTGCCGACGAAATCATGGCCGCTTGGCGCGTCCTTGTGCCAACTCCACGACAGGGTTGCCTCACCGTCGCCGGACCGCTGCGGCACCTGATGCTGCTCCATGAACGAGCGGAACACCTCCTCGGAGTGCCTGATCAGTTCGGCGTCGTTCTCCTTTACCGCCACCATGGTGAGCCCGCTGTCGGGATCCATGGCTACCAGATCGGCCACGCCCGGACGGAGCGCAAAGCCTTCGATGCAAGAGCCGAACTTCCGCGCCAGCAGCAGCGCCGTGTCGAGCGCAGACTGCATTGAGATGTGATGTTCGGTGGGAACCAAGATGGTCTTCATGCGCAACGCCCCACACGTCCCCGGCGATCCCGGGCGACGACAGTTGGCAGAACTTCCTCCGGACCCGGCCCCTTTAGGGGGCTCTTGTGCCGGCAATACTGCCCCGCCCTCCGATTCCCGACAAGCTCTCGTAAAATCCTAAGCTTACACCATAAGGCTCGCCGCCCCGATTCCCAGCACAACCAAGCCTGGCGGAGCCCGCTTTCGCGATGTTCTTTATGGAATGTGAGACCGCATTTTTAATCAATGGCAGGGAGAATTAGCAGTCCGTAGAGGTAGTTCCCTCGGAGATCGTGGATGAACGTTCCTATAGTTTGCGCCGGCGCCGCCGTCACCTTGATTTGGCTGCCGATCATGTTCGCGCTGTTGCGCAAGCTCTTTCCCGTGCGGCCCGCTCCGTCATCGGGGCTGCCGCTCGGCGAACTCAAGGCCAAGTACAGCAAATGGGTGAGTATGCTTGGCGTTCTGATGTTTATCACGGGCGTGCTCTTCTCGATCGGCTTGTGGTTCGCGATGAGCGGATTGGCAAGGTGGAGTGCGCATCAGCTACCGCCCGCAATTGTGACCTTCGCTCCCATCACTCCGCGGTATTGGGCTGTGCCGGCGCTTCTCCTCGGTCTTGTTTGCGGTGGAATGGCGGCGATGTGGATTGTGCGCTGGCGCCTCAGCGCCCGCTATGGCGAATTCCTCGACTACTGGTGCCAGTCAAGCGGGATGAACTCGGTCAGGGCTAATGTCTTTGTGTTCCAGGTCTGCGCGGCGTTATGCGTCGGCCTGATTTCTCTTGGTCTGCGCGCCCACGTGCAGCTCACGAATGACACGCTGGTGGTGAACGGCATTTTCTCAGCCAGCGAGGCCCGCTATCCGCTCGCTGACATCCAGAACATCGAGACCTCGGGCTTGTTTGTCGCACCGAACGGCACACTCGTGTCGCGCCGGGAGTATGTGGTGGTCTTCAATGACGGGCGCCGCTGGTCGACCACATTCATTCCATCCGATCCGGACCCCGAGACCAAGAATAAGTTCATGCGGATGATTTCCGACCGGTCTGGCAAGCCGATCGAAGAGGTCGCGCTGTTTGCTAAGGACGAGCTTTAGCGGCCGCTAAGCGCCTGTGCGGCCGCACGCACCAACGCCACCGGATCGGTGAAGGCCGGGACGCCTAGCATCCGCAGTTTCTCGATCGCCTGCTCGGCGCTCATCTTGCGAGTGGCGGCATGGCCGGCGGCGAGGCCCACGAATAACGGCTTTGGCAGCGGCTCGGCGGTGATCCAGGCGACGAGCGCCTCGATGCGCTCGGAAAGCGAGCGCGAAGCGATCACCGTCTGAAAGACGATGGCCTTGATGTTGGGCCGCGCTGCAAGCAGGCGCGCGATCTTCAACCGCTCGTTCATGGTCTCGTCAGGGGCGCCGCGCAGGTTGTCCATGAAGCTTGCGGCGCGAAGGCCGTGATCGACCAACAGATCCATCATCATCATGGCGAGCCCGGCGCCCGAGGTGACGAGCACCACATCGCCGTCAGTCTCGATCAATTGGAAACCCAGATCGCGGGCCGCGCGCTCGAGCCCGGTCATGGCGCGTTCGGCCAAGGTACGGCTTAAGGAAAACTCTGCCGAATCGTGGCGGAAGTCGGCGGCCTCGTCGCGGACAATCTTGGCATCGCAGACGATGAAGCTCCCGTCCTTCGTGAGCGCCAACGGGTTGATTTCGAGGAGTTGCAAATCCTCTTTGCGGGCTATGTCCGGCAGCCGCGCCGCGTAGCGCGCCAGACGTGCCGCAAGGTCATGTGCAAAAATTTCGGAAACAGCGGGAAAGATATCTTCGGCCGTTGCGGGAGCCGCAACGTCGATCGGTATGCGCGCAAGTTTTTTGGATGACTGCTCGACGTTCTCGCCGCCTTCGGGCGCCAGCAGAAGTTCAAGCTGTTGACCCGTACCGTCGACGCGAACCGCGACAAAGATTTCCTGCGCTATCGCCACCGCTTCCTCGAGCAGGAGCGGCGTGTCGGCATCGTCGAGGGTGGCGAGAATAAGCCGTCGGGCTTCGCGAAATTCGCTCAAGCCTTGCAAGCGCCGCACCAGTCCGCTTTTGCCGCGCCCACCTTCGAGCAGCTGAGCCTTGAGAAAATAGCCCGGCCAGCCCGCTGCTTCCTTCGGCGGCTCCTCGCCGGAGTGCACGAGCACGCCGCGCGGCACGGCTAGGCCGTGGCGGCGCAACAAGGCTTTTCCGTCGTATTCAGCAAGACGCATAATGGGGCCGCTTCCTTGCCCTGTCGGGTGCATTTCCCTTCGGAGCTTAGCCGATGTCCGGCCCTTTGCGGCTGCCGTTCCTCGATCCCGAGCCATGGCGCGTGGCAGTGATCGGGCCGACCGGGCGCTATGCGCGCAATCAAGTCGCCGGCATGATCGAGGCCGGCACGCCGCTCGTGGCCGGAGTAGCGCTCGGCCGCGGCGGCACTGCCACGGACGGCCTGCCGCTCTACGACCGTATCGCCGACCTACCCGAAAAGCCCAACATCGCGCTGATCTACACGCCGGCCGAGGGCGTTCGCGATGCCATTGCGGCGTGCGCGCGGGCGCGCATTCCCACCATCATGGCAGCGGCCGAATACGTTCCCATGCATGATGCGCTCGCTGCGGCGACGGAGGCGCGCGGTGCGGGATCGTGGCTGATCGGGCCGAATACGCTCGGCCTCTACGTGCCGGGTCGCGGGCTGCTTGGCTCCATCGCACCGAGTTTTTGCCAGCCCGGCCGCGTGGCGCTGATCGTACGGAGCGGCACCGTGGCGCTGGCCCTCGCGCGGCAATTGACCCTCGCCGGCATCGGGCAGCGGATCGTCGTCCATGTGGGTGGCGACAGCGTCATTGGGCGCAACCCGCACGAATATCTGCAAGCGCTGGCCGGAGACGACCCGACCGCCGCCGTGCTGTTTTGCGGTGAGATCGGCGGCGACAAGGAATATGCCTTCGCCGAGAGCGCCCGCGGCTTTCCAAAGCCTATCGTCGCCATAGTGGTCGGCCGCCACGCGCCTGAGCAGAAGCAAATGGGTCACGCCGGAGCGCTGATCGGCAGCGCGCGCGAAGGCGCGCAAGCCAAGCTCGCGGCGCTTGCCGCGGCAGGCTGCCGGATTGCCAAGGGACCGGCCGAAGCGGTGGCGCTGTTGTCCGAGTTCCGCGAGTAGTCTAAGGCCGCCTCATCTCGAAGATATCGTCGACGACGGTGTAATCGCCGCGATAGCCGAGCCGCGCGATCGGCCGAATGCGCGACTGGTCGATCATGCCATTGACGATCACCGCGTCGTCGATGTGAACATTGACGACTTCGCCGATGACGACCTCGTATTTGTGCTTCTTGCCGTCACGGCTGACGAGCGGAAGGGTCTGCGAATAAATGCATTCGAGCGCGATCGGCGATTTAGCCACGCGCGGCGGCTTGACGAAGCGCGACGGTGCCATGGCGAGCTTCGCCAGTTCGGGTTCGCTGACATTCTCGCCATAATCGCCGCTGGTAAGGTTCATTTCGATGCGCAAATCGTAGGTCGCGAGATTGAACACGAACTCGCCGCCGGACTGAGCGTGATTCTGCGTGTGCTTGCGCGAATTCGAGGAGAACATCACGAAAGGCGGCTGACTGGCGATCAAGTTGAAATAGCTGTAGGGGGCCAGATTGACGATGCCCGTAGGGCTGATCGTGGTGATCCAGCCGATCGGTCGCGGCACCACAAGTGAGGTCGTGGGGTCGTGCGCCAGGTTATGCGGCTCGCTGCGCGGGTCGTAATCCATGTCAGGTTTCCGGTGGAATGATATCGTGGCGAGTGCGCGAGCCTGTGCTCGCGCTTTTAGAGAGGCGAATGTTAGCGCCTCGATGGCCAACGCGCCAAGAGGACGCATCGCGAGCCTCTTCGGGAGGTTCCCTCGATGAAACTGCATTGGTCGCCACGCTCGCCGTTCGTGCGCAAGGTCATGATCGTGGCCCACGAGCGGGGCCTCGCGGATCGCATCACCCGTGTGCGTACGGTTGCGGCGACGAGCAAGCCTCACGCTGAACTCATGAAGGAGAATCCGCTGTCGAAGATTCCGACGCTCGTGCTCGACGACGGTACGGTGATCTACGATTCGCCGGTCATCAGCGAGTATCTCGACACGCTTGACGGCGCCCCGACGCTTTTTCCTAGGGAGCCGAAGGCGCGGCTCGAAGCGCTGCGCCATCAGGCCCTCGGCGACGGTTTTTTGGACCTGCTGGTCCTGTTGCGCGACGAGCGCATGCGGGCGCAGCCCTCCGAGGTCCATTTGGCCAGCGCGGCCGTACGCAAGGTCGCCATCCTGAAAAATCTGGAGGCCGATGCGCCGGCGTTGGGGTCTGAGCCGTTCGGCATCGGCCACATCGCTATCGGCTGCGCCCTGTCCTATCTCGATTTCCGCTACGCCGATGAGGACTGGCGCAAGGATCATCTGCGCCTCGCAACTTGGCACGCTGCATTCGCCGCGCGCCCGTCGGTGCGCGCGACCGAGCCGGTCGACGATTCGTAATCGTCGTCACCCCAACGTTGGATCAAGCACGATCTTGCCCTGACCCTCGTGCGCCTCGACCATGCGATGCGCTTGGATGGCCTGCGACAGCGGCAGGACACGCTCGATTTGTGGGATGACTTTGCCCTGCGCCGCGGCCTCGAGGCAGTGCGGCAGATCGGAAGGCGTGTAGCCGGGGCGGCCCTTGATGGTGATGCGCTTGTGGTAGAGGTGAGAAAAATCGATCGACACGTTTGGCCCGGCGTGCGCGCCTGCCGTGACCAGGCGACCGTCCATGCCAATGGCGCGGAACGCGATCGGCAGCACTTTCGGATTGGCGATGTTGTCGTAGAGAACATCGACGCCTTTGCCACCGGTGATCTTCATCACCTCGTCGTAAATGCTGTGGGTGGTATAATTGATGCCGTGGTCGGCGCCGAGCTTTAGCCCAAGCTGAACACGGTCGTCGGAGCCGGCTGCAGCAATCACGTGTGCGCCGATGACGTTCTTGGCGATCTGAATGCCGACAGTGCCGAGATTGCCGCCGGCGCCCATGATCAAGACCGTCTCGCCGTACTTCAACTCGGCGACATGCATGAGCAGGTTCCAGGCCGTTGGCACATGGCGCAGCACAACAGCGGCGCGGTGGAAGTCGAGCGTTTGCGGAATTGCGACGCCGGAACACGCCGGTACAGCCACAAGCTCGGCAAAACCGCCGGGCCGCTTGATGCCCATCATGCCGCGCGGTCCGTCGTAACCGTGGCCGTCTTCCCGGCAGACCTCGAGCGGCATCACGCCGGCGGCGGAAACGTGGTCGCCGACGCGCCAGTGGCTGACCTCGGGTCCGACCGCGTCGATGATTCCGGCACAATCGACGCCCGGAATGAGAGGCAGCACCGGCCCGCGATATTGCTCGCGGCCGGCGCGCAGGCTCACATCGAGGACGCGATTGACCGTGGCCGCATGCACCTTGATGCGGATCTCGCCAGTGCGCGGCACCGGGTCCGGCACGTCTTCGTAGCGCAGGACTTCGGGGGGCCCGTATTCGTGAATCACAATCGCTTTCATTCTCGCGCCTTCATTGCCGCGCCTTCGTAGCCGGTGCGGTCTGGCACAGCAATCCGGTTCGTCCTATCGTCGACCGGGAGTGGAGTAGGGGGTGGAATTGGCCGATAACGCAACGAGCCAAGCCGACAAGATCGCCTGCGCGGAGCTGATCCAAAACTGGGGCGTGTATCGCGATCAGGGCAAATGGAAGGAGCTGCG
>JASHVC010000001.1 GCA_030039655.1 Xanthobacteraceae bacterium
GCCACCGCCAAGTCCGCCGCCGCGATTGGGCTGCCCGCTCGCCGTGGCATGAGCACTCGCGTTGGGGGGCGCCGCTGGCGGCAACATTTGCCGCCCAGCCGCGCTCGGAGCGCCGGGCGCGATCTGCAACGGGTCGGCTAATGCCGGAATAACAAACAGGATGGAAAGAAACGCCGGTAAGCAGATGTGCCGCATGGCCCTCGACTCGCTAAGTCTGCGCAGGTGCGCATTACCGTCGCGAGGGATAGAGGCGGGCCGCGATTGTTTGGTTAATTTTTTCCACCTCGCCAGGGTGACGAGTTTGTTTGCACATTGTTCATCATGTTATGGTTTATTTTGAGTAAACGCCCTCCCCTTTCGTTAATTGTTCGTATCGATCGTCCCACGCGGATGCGTGGCAACGGCGCGATGAACGCCACATTAAGCCGCAAGGCCTAGTGTGGATTGGGGAATTGGTCGCTCATTCGCTGATCCAGAAACGCATGACCGAGCCGCGTAAGCTCTTCCGCATCGAACAGACTGCCGCCATGCGCCTCGAGGACAGCATCGAGGCGTCGCAGGGCGGGCTCCGCCATGATGAGATCATGCGCGAGCTGCAAGCCTTGCGCGTCGCGCTCTCGACCACGGCGGCGCCGCGGCGCCGGAGCCGCGCCGGCAATGGCGAACGCCGCGATGTGGCGCGCCTTGCCTCCGAGCTCAATCTCATCGCCGACGCCATCCGCGGCAACGACGACGACGGTGCCCATGCGGGCGGCAATGATCGGCGGGCATTGGTTGGGTCCGCAGCGCCGAGCGCGCGCATTGAACACGAGCTAGGCGCTGTGGTGAACGGCACCGAGCGGGCGACACAAAAGATTCTCGCGGCCGCCGAAGAAATCGACTCCGTTGCCAACACGCTCTCGGCGGCGCTCAAGGGCAAGATCGAACAGAACCTCGCACACGACATCCAGGATCTCGTCATCGAGATCTTTGAGGCCTGCAACTTCCAGGACCTCATCGGCCAGCGCGTCGCCAAGGTCTCGGCCACGCTGCGGTTCGTGGAAGATCACATCGCGCGCGTGCTCGATGAGATCAAGAACCCGGCGGCCGCCACGCGGCGCGACGGCGCGCACACCCTGCACGGCCCGCGGCTCGACATCGACGACGGCCACGCCTCGCAGGGCGAGATCGACGCCCTGTTCGACGCGCCCCTTCGCAAGTCAAACTAATCCGGCCGCCGCATGGCGGCAAAGCACAACAGAGCCGCGACGGCGAACGCAGCGACCAGCGCCAGCGCCACACGGTCGGAGGCTTGCTCTGCCACGTAGGAGAGACACACGGGCGCCACCGCCTGCACGACCAGATACGGACCGCCGATGCGCCCCGTGAGCCGCCCATAGCCGCCGGCGCCAAACAACGCGAGCGGCACGGTGCCGCGCGCAATGGTCATCAGCCCGTTGGCCATGCCGTACATCATGGCGAAACACGCGGCCACCAGCGCGGAAAAAGGCGAAAGCATAAGGAGCGCGAACGCCGCGACCAGAAGACCGATGGAAAAACGCGCGACCCAGAGCGGATGCACCTGGCGCGCAAAACCAAGCTCGCAGATGCGCGCCAAGACTTGCGCGGGTCCAAATAACATGCCGATGGCGACGACTGTTGCGGGCGCGAGTCCGAAGCGCTGAAAGATGGCGAGAAGCTGTGCCGACAGCGCCGACGGCACGAAGGCGTAGAACGAGAACGCCGCGGCGACGAGCAGAAAGGCGAACCCGTGTGGCGCCAACACAGATACCGGCTTCAATTCCGGTGCCAGCGTTGGCTCGCCATCCGCCTTAACACTCGCATGCTGCAGAACGCGCCCGCGCGGCAGCGCGAAGGCGTGCAGCGGCGCCGCGACGAGCGCCAGCAGCGCCGCATAGACCAGATAGGCGCCGCGCCAGCCAATCGCGTCGATGAGAAACTGCGTGACCGGCCAGCTCACCGTGGAGGCAAAGCCGCCGGCGAGAGTCAGCGTCGTGATCGGCGCGCGCGCGTTCCCGCCGAAGATACGGCCTAGCGTGGCGAAGGCGGGATCGTAGAGCGAGGCCGCCATGGCGACGCCGAGCACCATCCACACGGCGTAATAGCTGCTGGAATCTTGCGCTAACACAATGCCGACGAGCCCGATCGCACCGATCAGAGAGCCAAACGGCATCACCACGTGGCCGCCGAATCGATCGATCAGCGCGCCGACGTGGCGTGAAACGAGGCCACCAACGAACAGCCCCACCGAAAATCCGCCCATGGCGAACGATTTCGACCAGCCGTGATCGGCAGCGATCAGCGGCACTGTCAGCACCGGCGGATAAAACAACGCACCCCAGGAGAGAATTTCAGTGACGCCGAGCACAGTGACCGCGCGCCACGGACCAAAAATGAATTCGCGAGGGGCGGGCATGACTGCAACATTCCGCAGCCGCGCGACGCGCGCAAGCCGCAGCGCAAAGCCCTTCTGCTGAGTCTTGTTACTGCGTCTTAGGCGCCGGCGGCGCAGACGGGGGCGGCATCCGTTTGGCGGTTTTCGCGGTGCCCTCGGGCGCGCAGCGCACGTAGACACCAATGCCATAGCGGCTGGCCACTTCTTGATCCATCCACTTCAGCACCATGGCGCGGCCGTCGAACGAAACGATTTCACGATCCTGCGGACCGCCGGCCGGGCCGGGCGGACCAACGTAGTTCTTCCCGCTTGGGCTGCCCTTGAGATGCAGCTCCTGCAACTGGGCGCTGTCGGCGAGATACATCATGACGCCGCCACCCGGCCCGCGGTCGATAATCACCGGCTGGCCACATTGGCCGCGCGCCGCAACCTCGGTGCGGGCCAAATCTTCGTCGCGGTGATAGGAGCCATAGCCCCAGCGGCCGACGACCTCTTCGGGCCGAATCGAAGCCGGCATTTCCGGAACCACCGGCGCCGCCATAGCCTGCGGGTCGGGCGGTGGCTGATTGGAGGTGCAGTTGCCGAGTGGCAAGGCACATACGGCGGCCGCAGCCGCAAGCAATCGTACATCGCGCAGCCACGCCGTCATGACAGTTCTCCTCGACCCGTTTTTTGGGGCGGTGGCGATCCGCCCGCACAAGAGGTTGCGCCCGGATTTGGCCGTGATAGTGGCCGGGTTCGGCGGGCTGTGCGCGGCCCCCCTGACTCACGGTTTGTACACCCTGATCCTTTCCACTTTATTAGCCATCCGGCTGCGCGCCCTTGACAGGAAAAGGGCGAGCCCTTATTTGCCCGGTGGGTTCTTGGCACTCGTCCTTTTTGAGTGCTAAGCGCCTGGAAAATAACGCAAAACTTCTCGTCCAACGCAACGGCCGCCAGCTACGAGCGGCCCACTGAGGGTGATCATGGCAAAACTGAAATTCCGCCCGTTACATGACCGGGTGGTCGTCAAGCGCATCGACGCGGAGGAAAAGACCAAGGGTGGCATCATAATTCCCGACACCGCTAAGGAAAAGCCGCAGGAGGGCGAGGTCGTCGCCGTCGGCCCTGGCGGCCGCGACGAGAGCGGCAAGCTCATCCCGATCGAACTGAAGTCCGGCGACCGCGTGCTGTTCGGCAAGTGGTCCGGCACCGAAGTCAAACTCGAGGGCGACGAACTCCTCATCATGAAGGAGTCCGACATCATGGGCGTGATCGCCTGAACTTTTTCCTCATCCTGAGGCGCTCGCCGCAGGCGAGCCTCGAAGGATGAGGGCACTGAACAGCACCCTTCGAGGCTCGCGGCTTCGGCGCTCGCACCTCAGGGTGAGGACACAAGCAGGAGCAAATAAACATGGCTGCCAAAGACGTAAGATTCTCAACCGACGCCCGTGAGCGCATGCTGCGCGGCGTCGAAACTCTCGCTAATGCGGTGAAAGTCACGCTCGGCCCCAAGGGCCGCAACGTGGTGCTCGACAAGAGCTTCGGCGCGCCGCGCATCACCAAGGACGGCGTCACCGTCGCCAAGGAAATCGAGCTTGACGACAAGTTCGAGAATATGGGCGCGCAGATGGTGCGCGAAGTGGCGCAGAAGACCAACGACCAGGCCGGCGACGGTACCACGACAGCGACCGTGCTCGCCGCCGCCATCGTCAAGGAAGGCGCCAAGGCCGTTGCCGCCGGCATGAACCCAATGGATCTCAAGCGCGGCATCGACCTCG
>JASHVC010000135.1 GCA_030039655.1 Xanthobacteraceae bacterium
GACCGCTGCCTCTACGCGATGGACAGCCTCAAACGCGCGATGCGCTGGGACGAGAAGGCTTTCGGCCGCGAATACGACCTCGATATCTTTATGATTGTTGCCGTCTCCGCCTTCAACATGGGAGCGATGGAGAACAAGGGCCTCAACATCTTCAACGACAAATACGTCCTTGCTTCGCCCGCGACCGCGACCGACGCCGATTTCGGCGGCATCGAGGCGGTGATCGCCCACGAGTACTTTCACAACTGGACTGGCGACCGCATCACCTGCCGCGACTGGTTTCAGCTCTGCCTGAAAGAAGGACTGACGGTCTTTCGCGACCAGGAATTCACCTCGGACCAGAGATCGCGACCCGTTGAGCGCATCGGCGACGTGCGTTCGCTGCGCTCCAATCAGTTTGTAGAAGACGCGGGTCCCCTCGCCCATCCGGTGCGGCCCGAGCTCTATCACGAGATCAACAACTTCTACACGTCGACCGTCTACGACAAAGGCGCCGAAGTGGTGCGCATGATCAAGGTGCTGCTCGGGCCCGAACTGTTCCGCAAGGGCATGGACCTTTATTTCACCCGCCATGATGGCGACGCCGCCACGGTCGAGGAATTCGTGCAGTGCTTTGCCGACGTGAGCCGGCGCGATTTCTCTCAATTCATGCGTTGGTATTCGCAGGCCGGAACACCCGAGGTCGTGGTCACGCCGCAATACGACGCGCACGCCAAGACTTACCGGGTCGACATCGCTCAAAAAATTCCACCGACGCCCAACCAACCGCACAAGGAGCCGATGGTCATCCCCCTTACCGCCGGCCTAGTGGGCAAAAACGGCGCCGACCTGCCGCTGACCGTTGACGGCGCCCCGCTTCGGCGCGGCGTACTCGAGCTGACACGGCCGAGCCAGACCTTCGTGTTCACCGACGTCGAAGAGCGGCCGGTCCCTTCGTTCAATCGCGGATTTTCGGCGCCGATCAAGCTTTCGCTTCCAATCGAGTCCGACGATCTTCGTTTTCTCGCCGCCCATGACAGCGATCCATTCAACCGTTGGCAGGCGGTGCAGACGCTGGCGATGTCGCTCTTGAAGCAGAATGTCGCTGCGCTGCGCGCTGGTGCCCCGGCGCGCGACGACGATGGACTGATGGCCGCCCTCGGTGCGATTTTGGCCGATGAGAAACTTGAACCGGCCTTCATTGCACTCACGCTCGTGCCGCCAAGTGACGCCGACATCGCCCGCGAGATTGCCCGTGAAGTCGATCCGGACGCCGTCTTTGCGGCGCGGCAAAAGCTGCGCGCCACCATCGGTGAGCGACACGCCGGCGCACTGGCAAACACTTATGACCGCATAGCCACGTCGGGTCCCTATCAGCCAGACGCACAAAGCGCCGGGCGTCGATCGCTCAGGAACGTGTGCCTCGACTTTTTGGCGTTGGCCGAGGGCCGCGACGGCATCGCCCGTACGTTCGCTCAGTATCAAAACGCGGACAATATGACCGACCGCATGGCGGCGCTCGACACGCTGTCCCGGCTCGACCGGCCAGAGCGAGCCACCGTCTTGGAAGATTTCTACCGGCGCTATGCGGACGATCCGCTGGTCATCGACAAATGGCTGGCGCTTCAGGCCACCATTCCGGAAGCCCAGACACTCAACCGCGTGCGCGCGCTGACCTCGCACCCGGCGTTCTCTATGGCAAATCCCAATCGGATTCGGGCCCTCATCGGTGCATTCGCCCACGGCAACCAAACACAGTTCAACCGTGCCGACGGTGCGGGGTATGACTTCGTGGCCGACGTGGTGATCGAGCTCGATCCGAAGAACCCGCAGGTGGCGGCCCGTCTTATGGGAGCGTTCCGCTCCTGGCGGGCGCTTGAGACGCAGCGGCGCGGCCGCGCGGAAGCCACCTTACGGCGGGTCGCCGCCGCGGCCGCGCTGTCGCGGGATGTCACCGACATCGTGGCACGCACGCTCGCCGAGGGCTAATCCCGTAGGGCCGTGATTTGCTGCAGCGATTCGCGGCATACGGTGCCGATGAGCGAGCACCCCGCAACAGAAAAACCTCTGGATATTGGTTAACGAATATTGACTAAGAACCCTCGACAAATCGGCGCACATGGACTCTGATAAAGCCGATTCGGGCGAGATGCGGCACATCTTTCCGAACGTTGCTTAAGGGGACTGTCCGAACGGAGGCAGGTGATGGCGCACGCCGAATTGGCGAGTGCGTCTGTCCGATCTGATTCGATCAAAGGGCTGGCACAATCGATCGCCAAACCCGCTTATCGGCGCTTGCTGAGCGCCGAACCGGTGCTGCGTCGCGTGGTCCCGGTGCTGATCGTGGCATTTATGCTGCTGATCTGCTTCGGCGCCGCCGTGCAGGTGATCGACCAGCGGCAGCGGGCCGATGCAGAGGCGAGACAAACCATAGAGGCGCTGGCGGACCAGTTGGCCCTCGCGCTTGATCGTCCGGCGGGCGATGGAAAGGCCGGTCTCGCCCGCACGGTCGACTCGCTTCCGCGCCAATTGCCCGAATGGGCTTCGGACGCGCAACGGCGCGTCCTCTTCGC
>JASHVC010000136.1 GCA_030039655.1 Xanthobacteraceae bacterium
CTTCCGGGCCGCGCACCTCGCCAACGATGATGCGCTCCGGCCGCATACGCAGGCAGTTGCGCACGAGGTCGCGCATGGTGATCTGGCCTTCGCCTTCCAGGTTCGGCGGCCGGGTTTCCAGCCGCACCACGTGCGGCTGCTGCAATTGCAATTCGGCGGCGTCTTCGCAGGTGACGATGCGCTCATCGTCGTCGATATAGCGGGTGAGGCAGTTAAGCAGCGTGGTCTTGCCCGAGCCTGTGCCTCCCGAAATCAGCGTATTCACGCGGCAGCGGCCGATGATCTGGAGAATCTCCGCGCCTTCGGGCGAAACCGTACCGAACTTGACCAGCTGCTCGAGGGTCAGCTTGTCCTTTCTGAATTTGCGGATGGTGAGCGCCGGCCCGTCGATCGCCAGCGGCGGCACGATGGCATTGACGCGGGAGCCGTCCGGCAAGCGCGCGTCGCAGATCGGCGAAGACTCGTCGACGCGGCGGCCGACCTGACTGACGATGCGCTGGCAGATATTGAGGAGCTGCTGATTGTCGCGGAAGCGGATGCCGGTCTTCTGAATCTTGCCGCCGACTTCGATGTAGACCGTGCCCGAGCCGTTCACCATGATGTCGGCGATCTCATCGCGCGCCAGCAGCGGCTCAAGCGGCCCGTAGCCGAGCACGTCATTGCAGATGTCGTCGAGCAGATCTTCCTGCTCGGCGATCGACATCACGATGTTCTTGATCGCGATGATTTCGTTGACGATGTCGCGAATTTCCTCGCGCGCTGAATCGGTATCGAGCTTGGCGAGCTGCGCCAGATCGATCGCCTCAATCAGCGCGCCGAAAATCGTTCCCTTGACCTCGTAGTAGGATTCGGAGCGGCGCGAGTCGATCGCGGTCGGAATGTGCGGCGCCGGCGGCTTCGCTCCGCCGACGTTGGGTTTGCTCGTCGGCGCGCCAATGAGGGGCGCGCCAAGTCCGGCGGAAGGAAAAGGCGTACGTCCGGGCTCGGATGCCGAAGCTGTCGTCTGTGGCTTGACGCTCGGCGTCGGCACAGGAGGAGGTTGCGCGGGCGGCGCTGGCCGCTGTTCGAGCGTAGCGCTGTCGTTAGTGGAACGTTTACCAAACACGACCGACTCCAACTATTGCTGCGCTATCGCATAAGCTTCTCGATCAGCGGCGACAACAGGCTGGAGCGTGGCGGCTTCTTTGATACTGAGCGTCCGGTCAGAAGCAGAGCCAGATCCCGAAACATCTCGGCAGCGCGGTGACTTTTGGAAATCTCGGCGATCATCTGCCCATTGTTGGCGGCGGCACCAAAGACCTTCGGCTCGAACGGAATGATGGCTATCGGCTCACGCTCGAGCGCCTTGGCGAAATCCTTGACTTTGATTTCCGGGCGCTTGGGAATGCCGACCTGGTTGAGGCAGTAGAGCGGCTGACGGTCGTTGGGCCGCGAGGCTTTCAGAAAGTCGTAGATGTTCTTGGCGTTGCGCAGATTCGCCAAATCGGGCGTGCAGACAATGAGAATGTCATCGGCGCCGACCAGCGTCTGTTTGGACCATCCGGTCCATTGGTGTGGTACATCGAGCACGGAGCACGGCACGGTGGCGCGCAGCGAATCAAAGATGGACTCGAAGGCGTCGGCGCCGAAATCATAGACGCGATCGAGCGTCGCGGGCGCCGCCAACAGGCTCAGGTGATCGGTGCACTTCGACAACAGCCGGTCGACGAAGGCGTTATCGACACGGTCGGGCGAAAACACCGCCTCGGCGATGCCCTGCGCCGGATCCTGGTTGAAGTCGAGACCGGCCGTTCCAAATGCAAGATCGAGATCGCTCACCACGGCGTCGAGCTTCAAGTCATGCGCGATGCTGAACGCCACATTGTGCGCGATCGTGGACGCGCCTACGCCGCCCTTAGCGCCCACCACGGCGATGATGCGGCCAACCGGCGTGGCATCAGGCGCCGAAAAAAGCGTACATATGCCACGCACGATTCCCAGCGGGCTCACCGGGGCGATCAAATATTCGCTGACGCCGCGGCGCGTGATTTCGCGATAAAGCAAGACGTCGTTGGTGCGCCCGATTACGACCACGCGCGTGCCGGCGTCGCAAACCTGCGCGAGCTGGTCGAGGCCGGACAGAATTTCTTCGCCGCGGCTTGACGTTTCCAGCATGATGACGTTCGGCGTCGGTGACGTCTGATAAGATTCGACCGCCGCGGCAAGGCCGCCCATCTGAACGAGAAGATGCGCTTTGGCCAGCCGCCGATCCTCGCCGGCTGACTGGATAGCGGCGGCGGTTTCCGCAGTCTCACAAAACGCCTGAACCGAGACGCGCGGCGCCGGAGCGATCAGCTCACCTTCGGGAGCAATGCCTTCAAGACCGAGATCTTCTACAGCTGCTTGGGTGGTTTGTCTTGCCATCTGTCCACGTCTTCATGTGTGAGCGTCAAGGCGCTTGTTTAGTTGACGCCGTAGCGAAACGTGTTGATCGACTTATTCCGATACCTGCGTTCCTCGTCGCCTGCGAGAGTAGACGTAGGCGAATCCATCAGGCTGCGCAGCGAAAGCGACAACGCGCCTTGTTGGCGAGCGTTCGCCAACGTTTCCGCCTGTTCCGGATTGAGCTCAACGGTCGCGGTCTTACCCACAATGACTTTCTGGCCGTTTTTCTCCTCGGCCGCCTGATCCACCGCGAGCACGCGCACGTTTTCCAGGATGGTATCGGTGACGATTTTTTCGATGCCAGAAGTCCTCTCGGCCGACTTGTCGTGATGCGTCAGCAAAATGTCGACGTGGTCCTCGGGCAGAATGAAGCCGCCGGCGTCGCTGTCGGGCGAGATGTCGATCGCCACCGCGCGCATGCCCTTCGGCAGAACTGCGGCCAGAAAGCCCGAACCCTTGGCGAACACCACCATCGGGTCATAGACCGGCTGCCCCGCGGCGATCGGGACCCGCACGATCGCGCCGGAGAATTGGTTTAGGGCGTCGGGACGGGCTGTCCTTTTGATGAAGTTGTCATTTGCCGAGGTGGTGGGCCACGCCTGCCATCCTATTTGCGACGGGTCGATCACCTGGCCACGGGCAAGATCGGTCTTGGCAATCAGCACGTCGACCGTTTCAAACACCGGCGCCGGAGCCTGCGGCGCAGGCGCCTGAGGCTCGTGACTTCTTCCCGCCAGCAACGCGGCCACGCCACCAGCTGCAATGGCGATGCCGAGTACAACAATACGAGCGGCTTTCATTACGCTTCACACCCCAACCCGACGCCACGGCGCTGCGAAGCGCCGCCCCACCACCGGATTTTCACCAACCAAACGTCAAGGCATGGTTGATGGGGAGTTCCAAATCGGTATTAACCGTCTGTTACGTCCGCGCCAGTGGTCCCCAAGTTTCTAAATACCGAGCTTTGTCATCCACTCGGTATGTGGATAGACGAGCAGTGCCGCCGCAGCGAGTGCTATGCCGTATGGGATTCCACCACCACGGCGATGCAGGCGCTCGATCCAATCCCGCCCCACGAGCACATGCGGCAGCGGGAACATGCGGAACTGGATCAGCAGCAGCGTCAACGCGCCACCCAGGATCGAAGAATAAATCAAATAATCAAACAGATGGTTGAAGCCGAACCAGAGAGCCGTGGCGGCCGCCAGCTTGGCGTCGCCGCCTCCGATCCAGCCGAAACTGAACAACGCAAAGGCGACGACCAGCACCGAGGCGCCCGCGCCGACGTGCAAAAGCGCATCCATCGCGCTCATTCCTGTCATAATGGCCAGCAAACCGAAACCGCCGATCAGTATTAGTGACACCCGATTCGCGATCGTCATGGTGAACAAATCGCTCGATGCGGCGAACGCCATCATGGCGGGAAACAGTGTCAAAGTGATCGCTTCTGTCAGCATGGCAGCCGAATGGTTTATCCGGTAGAGGTTGTGAAGCGGTTAGCGAAGACCGGTAGCGAAAAGGCTCGCACCGGAAACAAGTTTTTATAAGTTGTTAAACAAATCGATCAAACGCGCGGCTTACGAAGCAACCGACTTGCCGCTTCCACGACGGCAGGCGGCTGCTCCCCCGCCGGGGAAGAAGCCCCGCGATGCGCACCGGCGCATCCACCGCAAATCGCTCATTCGACGATTATTCATTAAGCATTTTACAGGACATTTGCGCCCGCTCGCCCAGTGAGCGCGCGGCAGGCGCGAAACGTTCATGCCGTTAAATCTCGAATGAAACAATGCCAGGCAGCATTCGATGGAACGCGCAATCAACAAAGTACGTCGGTTCGGTGCCCGCTTTGGGGCCATGCGAAATCTGATTACCAAATTCCGATTGAACAGGCGGGGGAACGTGGCGGTCATCAGCGCACTGACCGCCATTCCGCTGTTCAGCGCCGCTGGCTGCGCCATCGACTATTCGATGGCCTCGTGGATCAAGATGAAGCTCCAAGCGGCGGCCGACGCGGCGACCTTGGCGACCATGTCCATCAATTCGCCGGCGGTCGCTGCCGCCAAACAGATGACCGGCAACGGAACCATCTCCGGCGGCTCGACCGACGCCATCAATTATTTCAATGCAAATTTGAGCGCCGCTCCAGCAAGCAGCGGCTATACTGGACTTACATCATCGGCAACGGTGTCGAAGTCCAGCCAGGTGCTCACTGCCAAACTGACATTTTCGGCCACTGTACCCACGTACTTCATGGGAATCATTGGATTCAAGAATTTGGCGGTCGGAGGCTCGTCGTCGGCGAGCTACACTATGCCGACCTACATCAATTTCTACTTGTTGCTCGACGTGTCCGGATCTATGAGCTTCCCGTCAACAACTGCCGAACAGGATAGACTGCTGGCCGTCAATCCAGACAATCTCGGCGAATATCCTAACGGCTGCCAGTTTGCATGCCATTTTACCTCGCAAGGCGCCTGCTCCCAGTCGGATCAAGGATCAATCCCCGCTGTCGGCCATAGTTACAGTGGCTACGTACCGAATCCATCTCCCGGCGGATACTGCCAAGGCTTTACCATATCGCGCTTGGGAACGACGCCTACGTCTTTTACAAGCGGCACAACCAATTCAACCAACGGCGGCAGTGTGAATTGGACCAATACGGCCGTTACGAGCTGCCCGACTGCCGGGACAACGTCTTGTATCCAACTGCGCGCCGATGCAGTCGGCTATGCGGTCACCTCTTTATTGTCCCAGGCGAACTCGACCGAGACCGCCGACGGGATATCGGATCAATTTCAGGTAGCACTATTTCCGTTCATCCAGAACCTTTGCACGTCCAGTGCTAATTCCAGCAATTCCTGCTCCGTCGGCCTGACGTCCAGTCTCACAGGGACCACAATCACCAACTTTGCTTCCAACCTGGCAAGTCAATTGGATAACGGCGTCAACACGACTCTCGGGTCCGGCGGCACCCATTTCGAGAACGTCCTTTCCAGCATCAACAGCTTCATCACCTCAGTCGGGACCGGATCGAGCTCGTCGAACGCCTTGCCGTATGTCTTCATCGTTACCGACGGTTCGCAGGATTACCAAACTCAATCGGGCGGCAACTGGTCTTCGCAAAACTGGACGGCCAATACCACCGTCCCTTATTCAAATTCCGCGACCATCATCCCGCCGAACACCGAGCAGAGCACCAATTATTGCCAGACAATCACAAATCGCGGGATCACGATCGCCATTCTCTACATTCCTTATGGAAGCATCGTCGACCCAAATTCCAGCTTCGCCAACAACGAAGACGGTTATGCTGACAACAATATTGCGAATATCCCGGCGGCTCTTCAGAACTGCGCGTCATCCAACTTCTTCTACACCGCGAATACGCCCGCGGACATTCAAGCCGCGCTGGTAACGATGTTCGAGCAGGCGACCATCACCGCACACATTACGCAATAGCGATTGGGACCGGAGCGAAATCCGCCGTGGCACCGCACCTCGGCCATCGCCGTGCAGCGCCACTATCCGCTCGCAGTCTGCTTCAGCACGGCGAGGAAGTGATATTCTGCGGCGGATACAGGATGCATTCGGTGCTGCGCGGGGTCACATATAGACTGTCCGACAACGTGAACGCACTCTTCGCGAAATACGTGAACAGGGGCGTATAGGTGTAGCTCACCTGGCCGTAGATCAAATAGCACGGATAGGATGAGCACGAGGCGAAGTTCGTCGGAACGGTGACCGACGAAGTCTGCGTCAAGGCGGTGCCGTTGAGCGTGGCGCTCCAATTGACCTGCGCCTTGGTGGCGGAAGTGACTTTTATCTGCGAGAGGACGACCACGACCGGCGAGCTTGAATAGGGCGCGAGCACCACGGACGTGGCTCCGAGTATCGCCGACATGTCGGTCGACTGGATCGTCGCATATTGATTGGCGATGGAGCCGAGCGCGTAGGTCGCCGTGCGCACCTTGGTGTAGATGGCGATTGCTCTAGCGGCGTCGACCGATGCCAGGAACAGAGTCACGAGGATGGGCAAGATGATGGCGAA
>JASHVC010000137.1 GCA_030039655.1 Xanthobacteraceae bacterium
TCCCATCATCGCCTTGCCCATCTCGCGCATGACCGCGCGGACATCGGCGAAGTCGAGATTGATGAGGCCTTCCTTCACCATCAGGTCGGTGATGGAGGCAACGCCGGAGTAAAGCACCTGGTCGGCCATCGCGAACGCATCGGCGAACGTGGTCTTTTCGTTTGCGACGCGGAACAGGTTCTGGTTGGGGATGATGAGCAGCGTGTCGACGCACTTTTGCAGCTCGACGATGCCGTTCTCGGCAATGCGCATCCGCCGCTGACCTTCGAAGTGGAATGGCTTGGTGACCACACCGACGGTCAGAATTCCCATTTCGCGCGCCGATTTGGCGATTACCGGCGCCGCGCCGGTCCCGGTACCGCCGCCCATGCCGGCGGTGACAAACACCATGTGGGCTCCGGAGAGATGGTCGCGGATCTCGTCGATCGCCTCTTCGGCGGCGGCTCGTCCGACCTCAGGCTGCGCGCCGGCGCCGAGGCCCTCGGTCACCTGCACGCCGAGCTGAACGATGCGCTCGGCCTTCGACATGGTCAGCGCCTGCACGTCTGTGTTGGCGACCACAAATTCCACGCCCTGCAAGCCGGCCGTGATCATGTTGTTGACGGCGTTTCCGCCCGCGCCGCCTACGCCGAACACTGTCAGGCGCGGCCGGAGCTCTCGGATGTCAGGAATATTCAGATTGATGGTCATGAGTGCCTCTTCTTCCTCGCGCTGGCGTGTACGACGCCCAGCCCCGACCGGTCCGCCACCGGCCGTTGTGAGTCCTTAGCTTGCGATCTGGGGGCCATCAGAAACTCTCGCGAAGCCACTGTCCGACCCGAGCGAGGTAGCCGCTCGAGCCGTTCATTGCTGGCCGCCTGCGCCGCTGCTCGAAATGTTCGAGGTGCGCCGCTTGCGGATAAACCAAAAGTCCTGCCGCGACCGCGAAGGCCGCGCCTTTGGCGGCGTCCGGCAATCCGGAAATGCCGAGCGGGCGGCCGACGCGTACCGGACGGCCGAGAACGCGCGTGGCGAGGTCGGGCAGTCCCGTGAGCTGGGCGGCTCCGCCCGTGAGAATGACATGGCCGCGCGGCTCGGATGCGAACGGCGAAGCCGCCAGCCGATCGCGCACCATTTCGAGGATCTCCTCGACACGCGGCTTGACGATATGCACCAGCGTCGCGCGGGATACGAACTGCGCCGCCTCGTGCTCATCTTCGCTGATGGGCGGGATGGTGATCATATCGCGTTCGTCCGAGCCGCCGATCAGCACGCTGCCATAGAGCGTCTTGATCCGCTCGGCATCGGAGACGCGGGCGTTCAAACCGCGCGCAATGTCGGTGGTGACGTGGTGGCCGCCGAGCGCGAATCCTTCCAGATGAACGAGCCGGCCGGCCAAGAATACCGCGATGGTGGTTGCGCCTGCGCCCATGTCGATCACGGCCGAGCCGAGATCGGCCTCGTCGTCGGCCAGCACGGCGAGGCCCGCCACATACGGGCTCGCCACCATGGCCTCCACGGCCAGATGGCAACGTTCCACCGCCAGCATCAGATTGCGCGCCGACGCCACATCGGTCGTGGCGACGTGCATGTCGACCCCGAACCGGTGTCCCACCATGCCGCGTGGATCGCGGATGCCGTTCGAGCCGTCGATCGAGTACCCGACCGGCAGCGAGTGCAGCACCGCTCGGCCTTCGCGCAACGAATGTCGGCTGCCCGCGGCCAATACGCGCGCGATATCGCTTTCGGAAACGGTCGAACCGACGATGTCGATGTCGGCAGCGAACAATTCGCTCGCAAGGCGGCCAGCCGAAATCGAGAGCACCACGGACTCGATCTCGACCGAGGCCATCTGCTCGGCGCCATCGACGGCCGTGCGGATGGCTTCCTCGGCCTGGGCGAGATTGACGACCCCGCCGGCCTTCATGCCGCGCGCGGCGGTGTGGCCAAAGCCGACCACCTCGACACCGTGGCTTCTGCGCGTCAGCACCTGCTGCGGCGGATGCGGGCGCAGACGCGCGATCAGACAGACGACCTTGCTCGATCCTATGTCGAGCGCCGCGACGAGCGCGCTACGCCGTGGCGAGATCGGTTTCATCTTCGGCGTCAGGCCGTAATGGAGGGCATTCATGCGTTGCCCCCCTTCTTTTTCTTGGCGCTGTCTTTTTGCTCTTCCTCGCGCGCCTGGAGCGCGGCCGGGGAAAGCCGCACGGTGACGCGATCGGGTATTCGCAGATCGATCAAGGTGACGTCGCGCGAAAGAAGTTTCTTGTCGTGGTCGAGAGCGACGAGGCGCTGCAGCGCGGCCGCGACATTGCTCTCAGGCAACTCGATATCGATGCCGTTGTTCAGCCGCAGATTCCATCGCCGTTGCGCGACCAAGATCGAAGCACGCACCGCGCCGCTGATGTCGGGGTACTGGTCGACAACGGCAAGGAAATCCTTGGCGCGCCGTGCGGCGCCCTTGCCGACCACCAGCGGCAGGCCGGCATAGCGGCCCGAAAACGGCTCGAGCACGGTGCCGTCTTCAGCGATGACACTGACCTTGCCGTCCTTCTGCCAAAGCGCGAACGCTTGCCGTTCGGTGATCGTAATTTGCAGACGGTCCGGATAGAGCTTGAGCACGGCAGCGTCGCCGATGCGGGGGATGGTCAGGAGGCGTGCGCGCGCGGCGTCAGCGTCGAGAAACAGCAGCGAGGTTCGGTTGGTGACACCAATGGCTGTTAGGATGTCTTCGCGGCTCATTTCCTTTTCGCCCGACAGCGAAATCGTAGCGATGCGAAAACCAAGCACACTTGCGGCTTCGTCGCGGGCATTCTTCGCCCAATCGGTCACCACAGGGAGATGGTCGCCCTTGACGACGCCGTAGCCAATGGCGGCGAGGAGCAGCAGGATCGATGCGACGACGCCGGTGCCGGATGGCAGGCGCGAGAGCCGTGTGGCCCAGCGCACCATCCGCCAGCGCCATGCGCTCACCCAATCCGAAGGCCAAATCTGCCGCCAAAAATGCCGCCATGCTGGCAGCTGCAGTCGTACGCGGCGGCGACGACGGCCGCGCGCGCGACGGCGCACGCCAGGCGCCGCGCCGACAACGTCCCCAGCTGAATACCTC
Source organism: Xanthobacteraceae bacterium (assembly GCA_030039655.1). Next base: position 3,092 of record JASHVC010000137.1, read on the forward strand.
GACCGCGTCAGCGGTTGGTCGAGGCGTCCTGCACCATCCATCGCACCAGCTCATCGAACGTGATGCCAGCATACGCGGCAAGCTCGGGCACGAGCGATGTCTCGGTCATGCCCGGCTGTGTATTGACTTCAAGACAGACAAGCTCACCCGTTCCCCGAT
>JASHVC010000138.1 GCA_030039655.1 Xanthobacteraceae bacterium
CGGAGACGCGGGCTCTTATCGGGCGATGCCAAGAATCTGGCGCGTGCGCGCGACGATCGCGGGCGACACTTCGGAGGCCGCCGCGACGAGCTTCTGCAATTTGTCTCCCGGCAGCGGGCTGAATTCCGAACGGGATTTTTCGATCTCGCTCAGGAATTGCGGGTCCTGCATGGTCTCATCATAGGCCTTACGCAAAATCATGACGCGGTCGGGTGGTATCTCGGGCGGCGCCAGGAAGGAGCGCCCGATCTGCTCGGAGCTAACATAAAATGCCATCAGGGCCCGATCCTCGTCGGTCTTGGCGAGGTCGACCGCGAATGGAACATCGGGGAGTTCGGCAGAGTGTTCGCCGTATTGGACCAGGATGTTGACTGTCTTGTCGCGCAGCCAGTCCTGGTGCGCGACCTTCAGCGTGTTGTAGGACGTGAACGCGCCGTCCACCTCGCCGCGCTCCATGGCGAGCATGGAGTCGTTGGAAGCCGGGTAGGGCCCGACCAGCTTGAACTTGGTCGCCGCCACGCTGTTCAAGAGCTTTAGATACGTCTCCGAAGGCGAGCCCGCGCCGGTGCTGGCCATGGTGGTTTCGCGGGCCATGGCGTCCTGGATCGTCTTGATCTTCGAGGTGTGAAAGGTGAAGGACACTTCGTTGACCGAGGCGGCGCGTCCGATCCAGTTGAACTTCGCGGCCTTGTACTGGACGTTGGGTGTACCGAGTGCTTCTTCGATCGCCACGGTTTGGCTGACGATGCCGAGCACGGTGCCATCGCGGGCCGCGCGCGCGTACAGATAATTGGCCGCGGTGAAGCTCCCGGCGCCCGGCATCGCTTCCGCGATCACCGTTGGATTGCCGGGAAGATGCTTGCCGAGATGCCGCGCCAAAAGGCGCCCGAAATAATCGTAGCTGCCGCCAGCAGCGAAGCCGATGTAGATCGCGACGGTCTTGCCCTTGTAGAACGCATCCGGTTCGGCGGCCGGAGCCGCAATTGCTCCGAGCAACTGAGCTACACTGGCAGCAGCGCACGCAAGCATCGCGCGGAAAAGCTGGGGTCGGCGGTGCTGCATGGGCAATTCCAGACCGGAGCGGCGATTTTAATCTGCGGCTTAAGCCGAGATCGGATAGACGGCCTTCTCGCCCGATAACACGCGCGCGACGTCGCTTGCACATTTGGTCTGCAATTCCTCCAGCGCCTCGACCGAGTAAAACGCTGTGTGCGGTGTGAGGATGACGTTGTCGCGGCCGAGAAGCGGGGAATCCTTCGCCAGGGGCTCGGTCGCCACCACGTCGAGCGCGGCGCCGCCGAGCTGACCTGAATCGAGCGCCGATGCGAGCGCGGCCTCATCGACCAATGGCCCGCGCGCGGTGTTGATCAGGAAGGCGCGCTTTTTCACCTTGGCGAAAGCGGATGCGTTCATCAGCCCGCGCGTGGCCGGGAGCAGCGGTGCGTGCACAGAAATAAAGTCCGAACGCGCCAGCAATTCGTCGAAACTCACGCCCTCGACGCCCGCCGCGGCGAGCACATCACCTGACACATAAGGATCGTGGGTGATGACATGCAGACCAAAAGCCTTGGCCTTGGGCGCAAGCGTGCGCGGAATATTGCCGAAGCCGATAAGGCCGAGCACTTGGCCTTCAAGGCGGCGCAGCGGAACAATGGGCGGCACCTCCCAGCGTCCCGATTGAACGAGCCGGTTAGAAAATGTCACCTTGCGCGCTAGCGCCAGCAGCAGCGCCATGGCGTGATCGGACACCTCGCGCAGACAATAATCCGGCACGTAATTGACCGCGATGCCGAGCTCCTTCGCGGCCGGCAGATCGATGTTGTCGACGCCGAGGCCGAAGCGGCCGATCGCCTTGCAGTTTTTCAGTTGCCGCAGCAGATCGCCCGGCAGCTTGGCGTAGGTGACGAGGATGGCATTGGCGTCGCGCGCGACCGACAAAATGTCTTCGGGGCTCGGGCTTTTGGCCATGCGGTACTCGGGATCGAGCCGCGCCAGCGCTTTCTTCGCCGGATCAAGCGACGGAAACGGACTGTCGGTAATGGCGATGAGAATGCGGGACATTGGGTTATCTCTAGGGAAGTATCCCAATAATTTTACCGGCTTTCTGGGCTTCTTTTTTCTGCGACGGCACGCAGTCTTCGTGCGATACCCTCGCGTAGCTCTTTCATGTTGCGAAACATGATTACGGGATAATCCTTAACGTCGAAGTGTAACTGAGTACCCTGACGTGCAACATAAATTGGAATTTTGCCAATGCCGTGAGCGTATCCTGCCTCGTAAAATACGTTCGGTCGGCCATTCGTTAGGTCCGCAATCACGAACTCGGCATTCCGGATGGATTCCAACATGCGGTCAGTGATGCGTTCATTACTTTCCTCTTCGTCAATGCGTTCGGCAGTGAGCCCACATTCTTTTGCTCCTGCCTTTATCGCCTCTAGGACATCGACCAGTAGGTGATCGTCTTTATCCATCGGCATTGCTACGAATGCAAAGCCTTGTCGAACCTTCGTAACTGTCTCAAGTTTCTGAGGCTCGACTGGCAGAGGATTGCGTAAGGCTCCTATCGTCATATCAATCATATCGCAGATATGTCTTGTCGGATTCATAGTATAAATGCGCTCGAACATCATTCCGAAAAGATCAATGTCTTGCATAACAAGTCCACCGATTGCGGGTGGGGGAGCGATTGTGAATGTCCTAAAGCATCTGGCTTCAACGACCCAACGCCGAATACCGCGCACATTTTGGTTGAGCCACTCGCGTAGTTTCGCGTCATGACTCTCATTCCATTCAATCAACTTAGCTCGGAATTCCGAGAGCAGGGCAATTTTTTCTTCTGGGATCATTGTAATCTCCT
>JASHVC010000139.1 GCA_030039655.1 Xanthobacteraceae bacterium
GTCGTGCGCGCGAGCCACGTGGAGTTGAGCGTGCGCGATCTGGCGCGCTCGCGCGCATTCTATGTCGATTGCCTCGGACTTCTGGTCAGCGATGAGACGCCGGACGCCCTCTATCTGCGCGGCGTCGAGGAGCGCAATCATCACTCCATCGTGCTGAGACGGGGACGGCAGAGCGAAGCGCACGCGCTCGGTTTCAAGCTTGCCAGCGAGGAGGACCTCGACCGCGCCGCGTCCTGGTTTAGCCGCCGCAACCTGCCGACGTCATTTCCCGACGTGCCGCATCAGGGCCGGACGTTGCGCACCGCCGACATCTTCGGCATGCCCATCGATCTTTACGCACAGATGGATCAGGCGCCGTCCATGCTGCAGAAATACGCCACCCATCAGGGCGCGCGCATTCAACGCATCGACCATCTCAACTGCTTCACGCCCGACGTGCAGGCGAGCTACGACTTCTATGGCGAGCTTGGCTTTCGGCTGACCGAATATTCTGAGACCGACGGCGCCGACCCCAAGCTTTGGGCGGTGTGGCTGCATCGCAAAGGCAACGTGCACGATCTCGCCTTCACCAATGGCGCCGGACCACGGCTGCATCATGTCGGCGTGTGGACCGCGGGCATCCTCGACATCATTCATATCTGCGACGTGATGGCGACCAGCGGTTATCTCGCCAACATGGAGCGCGGCCCCGGACGCCACGGCATCTCCAACGCGTTCTTCCTCTACGTGCGTGATCCCGACGGCCATCGGGTCGAGCTGTTCACGTCCGACTATCTCACCGTCGATCCCGATCACGCGCCTATCCGCTGGTCGCTCACCGACCCGCAACGCCAGACGCTGTGGGGGCAACCGGCGCCGGCCTCGTGGTTCGAACAAGGCTCCGCGTTCTCCGGCGTCGCGCCGCGCCAGCCCACACTGGCGGCGCAGCCGATCGTGGCGCCGTAGTACACGCCCATGAAAACCCTCTTCATCGACTGCAACGACCAACTCGCCCCGGTGTGGGAGCGGGTTTTTCGGCCTGACGATCCGCCGATTGACGTCAACCGCAAGCCGTTCGACAAGAGCGAGCTGCCGCGCCTTCTGAAAGGTTACGAAATCTGCATCGACGACCACTCCTACATGCCGACCGAACTGGTCGCTCAGTGTGACGCGCTCAAACACATCGTCTTTCTCGGCACCGGTCCGTCGAGCTACATGAACGTCGCCGAGCTTGAGGCGCGCGGCGTTCGCGTCCACAGCATCAAGGGCTACGGCGACACCGCCGTGGCCGAACACGCGATCGCGCTGATGTTAGCGGCGAGCCGCGACGTGGCGCAGATGGACCGGATGATCCGCTCCGGCACTTGGTCAACCCAAGAAGGCGTGCAGCTTCGCGGCAAGACTCTCGGAATCATCGGGCTCGGCGGCATCGGACGCGAAGTGATGCGCATTGGGCATGGCCTCGGCATGGAGGTGATCGCCTGGAACCGCACCAAACAAACAGGCGATCCGCTCGTCGCGCTCGACGAACTCTTGGCGCGGGCCGACGTGATCAGCCTGAACCTCGCTCTAAACGACGACACCCGCGGATTTCTCGGCGCGGAGCAGGTAGCGCACATGAAACCGGGCGTGATTCTCATCAACACGGCGCGCGCGGCGCTGGTCGACGAAACGGCCTTGCTGGACGGGCTGCGCAGCGGCCGCATCCGCCATGCCGGCCTCGACGTGTTCCACGCGGAACCGCTCCGGCGCGACCATCCGCTCGCCTCCATGGAAAACGTTACGCTCACGGCTCATGCCGGGTTTCGCACGCTGGAAGCCTCGATGATTTTGCTGCGCCGCGCCGTCGACATCGTGCGCAACATCCTGGCCGGTAAAGCTTAAGCGCGTTAGGCTCGCCGGATGACCGAGCGCTTTCTCGACATCAGTCTGCGCGTCAACGGCGAGGACGTGCATGAGCATGTGGAGGCGCGAAAGACGCTGGTCGATTTCCTGCGCGAGGATTTGGGACTGACCGGCAGCCATGTCGGTTGTGAGCAGGGTGCATGCGGCGCCTGCACGGTGCTGCTCGATGGCGCGGTCGTCCGGGGCTGCCTCGTGCTCGCCGTGCAATGCGACGGCGCACGGGTCGAAACCATCGAGGGCATCTCCGATTCCGGCGTCATTGCCGACCTCCAGGACGCGTTCCAGCGGCGGAACGCCCTGCAATGCGGCTTTTGCACGCCCGGAATGCTGATCGGGGCGCACGTTCTGCTCGGCCGCGGCGGCGTGCCCAGCCGCGACGCAATCCGCGAGCATATCGCCGGCAACTACTGTCGCTGCACCGGATATCAGGCTATAGTAGATGCAATTGAATCCACCGCGGAAACCCGCGCCCTAACGCGAGCGAAAAGGGAAGCTTAACCATGAACGAGCACGTCCAAACGCCGACCCTGTCGGAGCGCGCCGACGAGATCGAAGAAAAGATGATGAACGAGCTCGCCGAGCGCATTGCCACGAAGTCCGTGCTGTTCGGCATGGCGGACGGCAAGATCGAAATGCTCAACGGCTTCGACTTCAAGAAGAACAACCCGGACAAATATTTTCTCATGGGCGCCGATCCGCGGCTGCCGAAAATGCCGGCGAAGCCGACGCTGATCGATTTCTTCAAGAACCGTTTCGCCCCGCTCAATCACCTGCTGCAAAGCGCGACGCTGGCGCTCAAGAACGGCCACAGCGAAAAGATCGTGCTAGCCTGCCTGCTGCACGACATCGGCGTGGCCGGCTTCATCCGCTGCGACCACGGCTACTGGGGCGCGCAGATGATCGAGCCCTACGTCGACGAGGAAGTGAGCTGGGCGGTGCGCATGCACCAGGCGCTGCGCTTCTTCCCCGATTCGTCGGTCGGCTACGAATATCCGCAGATGTACATCAACAATTTCGGCGCCGACTATAAGCCGGAGCCTTACATCGTCCGCGACTACGAGACGGCCAAGAACCACAAATGGTACATGAGCGGGCGCCTGATCTGCGTGAACGATATCTACTCGTTCGATCCCAACGCTAAGGTCAATCTCGACGATTTCGTCGACATCATCGGCCGCAATTTCAAGCAGCCCGAGGAGGGTCTGGGCTTCGACAGCTCGCCGTCCGCCCATATGTGGCGGACGCTGATGTGGCCGACGCGGTATTTGTGAGCGGACTTAAGTCCGCTCATCCCCGCGGAAGCGGGGATCTAGACTTTGCCCGACAACTGGACTCCCGCTTACGCGGGGACGAGCGGATAATAGCGAATCCGCATGAAACTCGCCGACGACCAGCCCTCCGGCCTCACCGCACTTGACCGGCCGAATTCGTACATTGGCCGCTCGGTGCCGCGGCCGAATTTGGCGCGGCTCACCGCCGGGCGCGGCCAGTATGTCAGCGATGTGGTGCTGCCGCGCATGGTCCATGTCGCCTTTGTGCGCTCGCCGCACGCGCACGCGCGCATCAAAGCCATCGCCACCGAGCAGGCAAGCAAGGCACCCGGCGTGGTCG
>JASHVC010000140.1 GCA_030039655.1 Xanthobacteraceae bacterium
CGCGTCTCGATCTCGCGAAGTTTGGTCGCCGCGCCGTTGGCATCAAGAACGTAGAACCCCTCGTCGTTGGTGAAGAACAGCGCGGTATTGCCGCCGGCTCGCGTTGTCGGAAACGTGCGGCCACCGTAATGCCGAGGGTAGGATGCAAAGGTTGGCAGATCCCAGAAAGCGAGTCCTGAGAATCCTGCGCCAGCGCCAACCAGGAGCGCTTCCTCCAGCTCGCTCAGCGGGACTGGCGCGTGCTCGGATTTATAGCGGTAGGCACCCTCCGGCATCTCGAACCCGAGACCGAACCGCCGTGAGCGCCGGCCATACAGGGCTGCGAACAGCGGGTACCTCCAAACCAAGTCGAGTAGCTCAGGTGTGGTAGTCATCTCGGTCCTTGGCAAAGCGGCGTGCGCCCATGTTGGAACGCAATGTATGCCTTTACTGGATCGGCAAGATAGTCCAGTTTTGCTCGTTGCAGCAGACCACTTGTATGGGCCGTTTTCGATGGCATCCCGCGGATGGGCCGAGCTCTATGCTTGGCAACTCGATCGTAAGAGCCGCACGCCGCTGGCGCGGCAGATCTACATGCAGGTGCGTGCAGCAGCGCTGTCGGGCGCGCTCCGTGCCGGCTCCCGTGTACCGTCCTCACGCACCATGGCATCGAAACTCAGAGTCGCGCGTGCATCGGTGGTTTCCGCCTATGAGCACCTTGTGGCCGAAGGCTACGTCGAGAGCCGGCAGGGTTCAGGTACGTTTATCTCAAGCGGCCTGACTGGGCTCGCTTCACGTCCGCGCAATGTGCCGCGCGCGAGGCGGCGCGCCGCGCCGGTATCGGCTCAGACTTTTCCCGAATTCGAACGATCGGCGTCGCAGAGTGACGTTCGCCCGTTCAACACAGGCCGCACGCTGATCAACGCACGCACCGCTGAAACTTGGCGCAGGTTGACCCACCGCGCCGTTCGCTTGTTGGAAGCGAACGACCTTGGCTACACCGATCCCGCCGGCCTGATTGCGCTGCGTACAACCATCTCGGACTATCTCCGGGCAGCGCGGGGTGTGCGCTGCGACCCCGAGCAGGTGGTCATCACTGCCGGCACTCAGCAGGCCATCGACCTGACGATCCGCGTGCTGCTCGCGCCCGGAGATGATGTGTGGATCGAGGATCCCGGCTATCCGCTCACTCATGCGCAGCTCGTGCTCGCCAAGGCCCGGCCGCATGCAATTCCGGTGGACGGCCAAGGCCTGATAGTCGAGGCCGGCCGGCGTGTGGCGCCGCGAGCGCGCGCCGCATTCGTCACTCCGTCGCATCAGTTTCCGACTGGTGTTCCCTTGTCCATGGCGCGACGCCTGGAACTCCTGGCGTGGGCGCGGCAAAGCGGCGCCTTCATCGTCGAGGACGACTACACCAGTGAGTTCCGCTATTCCGGACCACCGTTGGCTTCGTTGCAGGGCCTCGACGACACCGAGCAAGTGATCTACGTGGGCACGCTCAACAAGGCACTGTTCCCCGGTCTGCGCATAGGCTACGCCGTGGTGCCGCGCGTGTTGCTGGGCGCACTCGTACGCGCGCGCTATCTTACCGACCGGCAACCGCCGACACTGCAACAAGCCGTCGTTTCCGAGTTCATGCAACAGGGCCATTTCGCCGCCCACATTCGGCGCATGCGCCAAATGTATCGCGAGCAGCGCGACGCGCTGGCCGAAACGCTGATGCAGCACGCGGCGGATTTGCTCGACGTTTCGGTGCCCGATCAGGGCATGCATCTCGTCGCGTATCTGCGCGACGGATCTTCGGATATCGCCGTTGAAGCTGCAGCCGAACGCGCCGGCGTTGTCGTGCGCGCGATCAGTCGCTTCTATCACACCGCGCGTCGGCGCCCAGGTCTGATACTTGGGTTTAGCGGATTCCCCCGGCAGCTGATTGTACCGTCGGCCGTACGGCTGGCGACGGTCGTCGCTAAGCGAAGGCGAACTTAGACTCGTCTCTTCGGAAAATCGCAGTCCATGGCCAGCTCGCTGGAGAAATCTTGACCGAGTCATACGCGAACATTCGCGACGCGTCGGCAGGTGCACTGTGGGCAACCAATTGCGGCAGCCGACCATGTTAGTCAGATCACCCCGACCTCGGGTATGATTGTCCGACCATCTTCGGTGAACATTTTGCGCTCCGAGCAAAGCAGCGATTCTGTGATGAAATCGATGAACTTCCTTATCTTCGCGGGCACAAAATTCCGTGAGGCATAGTAGACGTAAAGCGGGAACCGCTCGTCCGACCAGTCAGGAAACAAATTGACGAGAGTCCCCTTTTTGAAGTGATGTTCAAGGCCCAGATCAATAACTTGGGCGATTCCGAAACCCGCCAAACAGGCGCCCAGCTTCGTTCCCGAGTCGGTCACTGTGAGCCGCCCACTGACCGCAACGGAGACCGATTCGTCGCCCCGCCAAAACTCCCAATCGAACGGCCGTCCCGTTGAAGGATCAATAGCGAGAATGCACTCGTGGCCGTCGCTCAAATCGTGGGGATGACTGGGCCTGCCGTGACGACCGAAATAGATCGGCGAGGCAACCGTGAGAATACGGGCGCTGAGGATACGACGTGCGATCAACGATGATGGTGTCGGCTCCCCAAAGCGGATCGCCAGATCAAACCCGTCGCTGATTAGGTCCGCGACCCGATCCCTTGTTTCTATGCGAAGCTTCAACCCCGGATTCTGGAGCAGAAACTCGCTCAAATTCGGCGATAGAACGAGGCGAGAGAACAGCGGATCGACATTGACCCGCATTTTGCCGCGAACCGCCTCTCGCGATTTGGAAACTTCCGCGGCGGCCTCGCCTATTCCCGCTAGATGCTGGGCAACCCGTTCGTAAAGCGCCCGTCCCTCGTCGGTGAGTTCCACGGCGCGGCTCGTCCGCTGGACCAGCCTAGCGGCGAGCCGAGATTCAAGCTTGGCGATCGCTTTGCTGACGCCTGACTGAGTCATGCCGAGCCGTTCGGCGGCTCGTCCGAAGCCGTGCGCATTAGCTACGGCGGCGAGGACTACCAGACCACTTACCAGTCCACCGTCAATTTCGTCCATAGCTTATGCCTTTCAGTCATCCTAGAGATGACCCGTGAACGGTCGCTCCCGCGTTTTATATGGTTCAGTTTGGTCAAAGGCGAGAACCCGTGATGCATTCGGGCCACCGAATGACGTTCGCATTGCCCGGAAAGGAGAACTTGAATGGAGCAGACCTAAGCCATCGCGTCCGCAATCGATGGATATTTCGCACTTATGTATGACGCCGACGACGACCAGTTCCCCGAGGTCTTCCACGACGCTTGCCTTGTGCACGGTATGCGCGACGGAAAGCTTACCTCATGGTCGGCGCTCGAATTTCGCCAGGTGATGCGCAGCCGACCATCTCCGGCGGCTATGAAGTCCCCGCGCGAGCAAGAAATCCTAAGTATTGAACATACCGCTCCCGAGTTGGCGGCCGCCAAAGTACGCGTGAGGATCGGCCAAACTCTGTTCATCGATCATCTAATATTCCATCACATCAACGGACAATGGCTCGTCACATCGAAAGCGTTCCATGTCGCTCGGACTTTCCCTCCAGGCTCATAGCACTTGTGCCAGGAGCCGATGTCCAAGGGCATCCCGCGCACGCATCATCTCGGACTTAATTGTTTTTTCCTGGCTGAACGCTTTCCATGCCCTTCGCATAGAATCTGCCTAAATGCCTCTGTCTTGGGCGATCTAGCGCCTTTGCGCCAGATGAGAACGGTCGCCACGCGATTTCCTTTGGATGGCAGATTATGAACCGAAATCTCCCTATTGGCGGAAAACGTCGAGAGTACGCTTTTTGGCAATAGCGCGATGCCCATGCGCGCGACGACGCAGCCGAGCATCGAGTGATACGAATTCAGCTCGATCGCATGCTCGGGCATTGCGCCGCGCGCTGCGTACCATTCCTCCAGGCGTTTGCGATACGCGCAGCCCTGCTCGAACGCAATAATCGTGCGCGGAACGGAGTCGCTTTTGCCGATTGGTGGATGCCCAGCCGCAGCGACGATGACGAGTTCCTCGATGAACGCGGGAGCCTTGTCGAATTGACCCTCGGCGATTGGCTCGGCGACCAATGCGGCGTCGAGTTCTCCGGCCAAAATAGCCGACGCCAACTGCTGTGGATTCCCCACGTGCAGCTGTAACGTTACTTCCGGATAACGCCGGTGAAATTCAGCAAGAATTTTCGGAAGCCTGATCGCGGCAGTACTCTCCATTGCCCCCAGGCGGAATGGCCCCCGCGGACGCGAATCCTGCACCGCATTTCGCGCATCGTCGGCAAGCGCTAACAGCCGATCGGCATAATCGATCAACAGATGCCCAGCAGGAGTGAGATGCAGCCGCTTGCCTTCACGGATAAAGAGCGAAACGCCAAGGTCCTCTTCCAGCTGATGAATCCGGGTCGTGACATTCGATTGCACCCGATGAAGCCTTTCGGCCGCCCTGGTGATGCCGCCCGCGCGAACGACAGTATTGAAAATGCGAAGGTCGGTGAGATCCATGCATCTCCTTCCAAGAATGATATTATCATATTTATTCATTTAGGGAGATCAAGCACTTTCTATAAAGTTTACTCCCGCGCTAACGTCCAGGAGAGGTGTCGCTATGAAAGTGCTGCAAGCCTGTTCAGGTGAGGAAAACCACGCCGTCTGGACGGGTACAATCAAACGACTCATTCATCGTTATTTTGAAAATCGCAACAAGCTGTGCGTGCTTCGGCGTGTTGGCGCAGAAGATGAGATTGTATCGCCTTACGAAGGACGTTGTTGGTGCGATGCGACCGAGCGAGAACTAATTGGCGATATCACGAACATCTACGGTTCGCGTTTGTGCGATGTCATAAAGGGAAAGTCGCCGTGATCACCGTCATCACCACGTTTCAGTTGCCAAAGCCGATTACATGCGAAGAGGCACGAAGGACGTTCCTGAGCACGGCCCCGAAATATCAGGGCGTAGCCGGCCTTTTTCGTAAGTACTACTTCCTGTCGCAAGACAGGAAAACGGTAGGCGGAATCTATCTCTGGAACTCCCGCGTTGAAGCCGAAACGATGTACACCGAGAGCTGGAGGACTTTCGTCCGGGATAAGTACGATGCAGATCCTTCAGTTACCTACTTTGACAGTCCAGTCGTGGTTGACAACCTTTCGCATGAAATTCTTTCGGACGACTAGGGCCATTAGGGAAGCAAATGCCATCATTGATCCCTGGCGCGCTAGTGACGGTCAATAACGGGCGAAACATGCTTCCCGCGGATTTTGCGCTGTGCCAAATCGGACGGAGCGACCTATGAAACTATTGCTGCCGCTGGCGCATACGATCGCGCAACGCCTGGTCGCGCGCCGCGAGACCGTCGCGATCGCCGAATCCTCCACCGGTGGACTCATTGCGGCCGCCTTGTTGGCGGTGCCAGGCGCCTCCGCATACTTTCTCGGCGGTGCCGTGGTCTACACCGAGGCGGCGCGCGCAGCGCTCCTCAGCATTGGCAATGCCGAAAT
>JASHVC010000141.1 GCA_030039655.1 Xanthobacteraceae bacterium
AGACGTTGGAGGCTTGGTGCCAGGCTCATCCGGAGCGGCAGCGCGCGAAATCTACCACGACGGCCTGTTACTGCCGCCGGTGCGCTTCCAGACCGAGGCGGGCATCGAAGAGTCGATCGAGGCGATCATCGCCAACAACAGCCGCGTCAGCGAAGTCGTGCTTGGCGATCTGCGCGCGCAGGTCGGCTGCACACGCATCGGTGTCGCGAAGCTCACGGCCTTGTGTGAGGAATATGGACGGGACACGGTCAGTTCGGTGATGACGAGCCTGATGACCATGACCGAACGCCGTGTTGCCGCCGAGATTGGAGGTTGGCCAGACGGCACCGCCGAGGCCGAAGCTTTTCTCGATCACGATGGTGCCGTGCGGGACCAACCGGTGGGGATACATCTGCGAGCCACCAAAGCGGGCGAACGGCTGCGCTTGGATTTTACCGGCACCGCGCCACAGACGCTCGGACCGGTCAATCTGGTGGCGCCGACCGGAGAGGCAGCGGCGCTGCTTGCAGTGCTGGCCATGTGCGATCCAAGCATTCCGGTCAATTTCGGCCTGCGCGGCGTGGTCGATATCGTGCAACCGGAAGGTTCGGTGATCAACGCGCGCCATCCCGCGACGGTCAATCTCTACTTTCCGACGGCGCATCTTCTTTATAACACTGTGCTCGCGGCACTGGGCGACATTAATCCTGCACGTGCAGTCGCGTCATCGGGTCTCGGCTCAGGCGCGGTCACGATCGGCTACCGCAAATCGCGTAGTGGCAAGCCCGCTGTGCTCTATGAACTTCTCAATAGCTCGTTGGGCGGCACGAGCAGCGGCGACGGCGCTGCGATTGTGATGGCGATGAATCATTTTACCCCGGGCGCGCCGGTCGAGATTTTTGAGAGTGAGTATCCGTTGCGCGTGCGTGCCTTTGATCTGATTTGCGATTCTGCGGGCGCTGGTCGTTATCGCGGCGGCCTCGGCTATGCGCGTGAATTCGAGGTTCTGGAAGATAGTGTGTTGACGGTGCGCTCGTCCAACCACATTTTCGCGGCGCGCGGACAAGCTGGCGGACAATCACCTCGGGCATCGCGCGTTATCCTAAATCCGGATAGGACCGACTGCGAGGAACTCAGTGCAATCGAAACCCGTCACCTTAAGGCCGGTGACGTAATCCGGTTTGAGCGGAGCGGAGGTGCTGGCTTTGGTGACCCTTCATCGCGCGCTCCTGAGGCCGTGAGGGACGATGTCCGTAACGGTTATGTCAGCGCGCCGGCGGCAGCCGACGCGTATCGTCAGCCGCGAGACGATAGCGAGCTTGATGGTGAGAGTTGATTTGTTTCATCGGTCCTTGCCATCGGTGTCAACGGGACGCTAGAGCCTGACAGGCCCAACCACCGCTATCATGTTACTTTTGAGCGCCGAAGCGTGAAGAACTCGCTTACTCACTATTAGACACCGGGATGGCCGCCCTGCCTGACGATGTCGCAGAGCACGGTCTCGTAAGCTAACGGCCATTTTAGCGCGCGCGGCTCAAGGGGTGAAACACCGCCCCTCGGGCTCACAAGATTTTGCTGGAACCTCTGCGCCGCAAAAATATCATACGCGTGCGTGAGCTCCGACAGCCACAGGCCGGTCGGATGGGTCGGATCAGCAAAGTGGGCCACGTTGCTAACGATGTCCAATATCGTCGTCGATGGCCACCTTGTTACCGGCCAGGACCCTTGGTCAGCCAAAGCGACCGCCGACCAGGTGGCTGCTCTCCTTTAGGAAATGGCTGGGTCAGGTCGCCGACCGCACGACCTTTCTACTAACCTGTTGCGAGCCCTAGTCCGCAGAGGTCAATTCCGCGGCCGACCTCGGCTCAGGTGTATGGATCGACTGCGATTGCTTCGCAAACATACCCGTGTTGTCGCCCCACTGATCCGATTCATCAATTCGCCGCTGGGGGTGACGGGCTGGGTAACATGTCGCCGAGCGGGAATGTAGCGGATTTTGATTCCGACATTCGGAGGTTCGATCCCTCCCGCCCCAGCCAGCCATGAGCATGGCAAACTTCGACACGTGCAAACTCACCCGGTCGGCAACCTCGCGCCATTGCTTCCTGGATGACGGAGTTGAGTGCCCTCTGGGCCCTCCGCCGAGTCTCGAGAAAGACCGGAAGTAGCTGCCCTTCCGAAGGCTCGGGATGCGCAGATCGCCCGTGCCGGGGCGCGTCTCCGAGTCCCAATCGCGATAACTGTCGCGCTGGGCAGAGCTGATCGCGTCGCGGTCATCGTGGTTATTCCTTGCGTCCGCGTGGTTGTATCCCAATAAAACTTCGCCCAAAATCACCGGGGGGACTGCCTCCTGCCCGCCGTCGCCAGAGTCTGACGGCCGCCCTGGCGGCTAGGCAGCGGCGGCATACGCCACTATCGGGGACCTGACCGATAAAGGATCAACACCAAGGAAGGCATATGCACTGTGAGGATCGGGTTAGGGGTCTGCGCCCGAGACGAAGGGTCGACGATCGTCGCCACTTTGACATCTATCGTCCAGTCCGCTTCTTTCGCGGCGGAGTCGTGTGACTGGCAGCTGATCGTGTGCGCGAATGGTTGCACAGACGGTACGGTGCAAGCAGTTACAGAATGGATCGAAGTCCAAGCGGACACGAGGATCAGCCTGTGCGAACTCGAAGACGCAAACCTTGTCGAGGCGCAGAGGGTTATTGCCGCGCGGCTCACTCAGCAAGGTGCTGACATTCTCGGATTCTTCGACGGGGATATACTGGTCGCGCCCGATTGCATCCCACGCCTCATGGAGGCAGCGGCAGATAAGTCGGTTCGGGCTGTGTACGCCACCTCAATCCCGCTCTCCAGCGGAAGCGAAACTCTGGTTCAGAGAATGTTGAACCAGTATGACCGCGACACCGGAGTTTTTTCGCGGAGAAAGCATCTGCACGGTCGTGCGTTTCTCGTAAAAGAATGGAATATCCCGCGAGTGTCACCGCCGCTCCTCGCCGATGACATATTTTTGTCATGCGACTTTCTGCTTCGCTATGGAGAGTGCTCAATCAAATTATGCCCTGAAGCAATTGTCTATTTCCATCAGGTGTCGACCATTACAGATTTCTATAGGTCCTACAAACGAAGGCGAATCGAACTTGAAAAATGCTTACAGCTGAATCCTCGCTTTGGGCTCCTACCACCGGACCAGCTAAACAGACGGGTCGTCTGGCGCAATATAGCTGTCGAGCCCCCACAGGCGATCGCATTGTGGCTCGCCTTCTTTGCCCTCAGGCTTTATTTCCACGTCAGGTTTTTGGCGGAAACGTCCATGCCGTGGAGTTCCACTGTGTGGTCGCCGACGACTTCTACCAAGAAGCCCTTGCCGATTCCGAATACCGACGGTGGCCCATGACTCCCACCCGACTGATTGCCAGCGACCTTGATGGGACGCTTTTGCGCAACGATTTAGCTTTTGCCTTCGTCACGGCGCGCCCCCCGCGAACATTAAGAACCTTGCCGAGTCGGCGGGTATTACTGGCGTGGCAGTTTGCTCCATCGGCGCAAGCTACATTGTGAGCTTCCATTTCCACCAAGCGCCATGATCCTCGGCCGATATACGCCGCACAGCGGCCTTGGAAACAAGATGACTCAGTTCGCGAGCCTATTCTCTCTCGCCGAAGATATTCGCTCTCCTCTACGAATACCGCCAATTCGGGGGTTTCCTTTAACCGAAAAGGTAACATGTTTGTTGTTGTCGGAAGAAAAAGCTCGGGCCGCCGACGCTAGCCCCATACCTGGACGCCACTACATAAACAGAGGCTGGAGTCGGCGCCTCTTGGGCCGCACAGTCGTTGCCCATCGGTCAAGCTATTTAGAAAACACATATAACTTTCATCACCATAAGGCCGTTCTGTCATCAATCTTTCGGCTTCCATCGTACCCAGTTCGCGACTTCCGTTTCTATCAGGGGCCGCGTGACCGGCTGAAGCCTACCCACATCGGTTCAATTCGGCCAACTGACCTAATGATCTCGCTTAGGGTCGGAGACTTTGTCAGCAAGCCGGATGCGGACGAGAGATGGCGGCAATGCGTATATTCACGTTTTTTAGGATATTCGTATTTTAGGTTGATATTGGAGCAGGTTGGCTTTGGCCGGCTTTTCATTACTTCTGACGAGCCGTTTCACGCGTTGACAGAAGATTTCGATCGGTTCGACCCAATTAGAGTCGAGAATGAAGATCCAATAAAAACGATGGCTTTGGTACGACGGTTCGCCCGCATCGCCATCTCTGAAAGCACGTTCAGCTGGTGGGCGTCATACCTTAGTGACGCTGAAGAGATTTATTTTCCTATTTCGATAAGCGGCCTCTGGGGAATCAATGAGGCCTGGGATAAGGCGTCCGCCTGTTGGAAGCCGCTAAATCCGCTTAATGTCCGCGACTCTGATTTGTATTTTCGTGTGGACGAAGATCGCTACAGGTACGTTCATCAGGCTTCCGGTATTATCTACCGCTACCGTGACGCACCGGGAAAGCGAAGTGTAGATGAATTCGAGCGCCTAACTGTCGAAAAATAGGGTGCAGGCGCTATCAACCTCGGCGTTTCAGGACAAGGGCATAGGGATGAAGAACGAAGTAGTCCACGTTATGCTCAAACCTGATACGCTTGAACGTGGGATTCGTGACAAAATTGTTCGGGAATTGGAAGCAGTTGCCGGACCCGTATTTGTTGCGACAAGGATGAGGCTGACGCTTGAGCAAATCGAAGCTATATACATCAGGTTCCCAAACCCTCACTCGAAAGACTTCGTATTCAACTATTTTACTTCACGAGATACGGAACACTTGGCATTCTTAGGGTCGGGCGGCCTGCACGGCATAATCCATCGTATAAAAGGTGGGGTACGTTCTGGAACGGGAATTCGCGGTAAATATTTCTGTAATTACATCCGTTATACGAAAGAGGACGTGGAGGCTTGGCTGCAAGGAACATCCAGTCGGGCCGAGGAGATAGACCTCGAAATGTTCGGCCGAGACATTCTCCACGTGGCAGACAATCAAGAGGACAGCATTCGTGGACTTCAGGCCGTTATGGGTCCGCGCTTTATCGACATAATGCGTGCGATGAGCGCCAACGGCCACGACCCTTTCTCGCCGAAATGAACAAGGATGATGATTTCAAATTTCTCCAAATCAACTTGGAAGCAATAAATCGCCGTGGAGATGAAGCTGCGCTGGGTCGGCTGCGATATCACCTTGGGGTCATTTCCAACGCGGCGGTTCGATTCCAGCTTGGTATCAAAGCTGACATCGGACTAGACATCGCGAGCATTCGAAGCACCCGATGGCTTCTACGTTCACACAGACGCGATATGTTGTCGGAAACGCCAATTAAATCAACGGACTCTCACGGCCTTTGATTCCGTCATACGGAGGTTCGATCCCTCCCGCCCCAACCAGAGCGGAGACGTCACGGAGTTTTGGTAGCCTCGCAGGTTGTTTGGCGGATTGCTGCGATTGTTGATGATGTCCGGCCGACGTGTCGCGTAGGCTTACTGTCGGGTTTAAATTTTGAACACGGACAACGGCTAAGCTGTCTGCAATCCTGCTCGCTGGATTGCACCTTTCGCTGCGGGTCCAGCAAGAAACTTCGCCAGTGCTTGTCCAGTGATGGGATCCTTTGCATTGATCGGCATGCCGGCGGTAATCACAGTGATGTATTGAACCTCGGCTGGCAGCGGGCCTATGAAGTCGATACCTTGTGACTTCACCAGTTCACTGATCTGTTGGAAACCGATTTCCGCCTCGCCGCTAGCGACGATGGTGCCAATTGTCCCGCCGGACGGAACGCTGCGAAGTTTCGTTTTTATGTCGGCGCCGATTCCCATGCGCTCGAATAAACCGGCAAGATAGACTCCACTCGGCCCCGTCGAGTAGCCAACGGTCCTGGCAGCAATCACCGCGTGTTTAAGCGAGTCCGCCGAGCTAATATCCGGACGCGGCGCTCCTTGGCGGACCGCGACCCCGATACCGCTACCGGCCACATCAAGGAGCCCGGTGGGCGCAATTTTCCCGATCTTGATGAGCTCTTCGATTGCCCCCTTCGATGCAACAACTAAGTCATAACACTCTCCAGCCTCCATTCGTTTAATGATGTCGACCGTTCCCGCCCAAGTGATAGCCGCTTTTCGTCCATTTGCTTGCTCGAACTGCGGTATTAGCTCAAGATAAGCCTCACGCAT
>JASHVC010000142.1 GCA_030039655.1 Xanthobacteraceae bacterium
GCCAGCAGGTCATCGTGGAGAACAAGGGCGGCGGCGCGCACATCCTCGGCGCCGAAACGGTCGCCAAAGCCACGCCTGACGGCTACACGCTGCTGGTCGGCGAATCCGGCACCTTCACCATCAATCCGACGCTGCTGCCCAAGGATAAGGTCCCCTTCGACAGCGATAGAGATTTCATCCCGATCACGGGCCTCGTCAGAATCTATCAAGCGCTGCTGGCCGACAAATCGTTGCCGGTTGCGAGCGCGGCCGAGCTGATCGCGCTCGCCAAACAAAAACCCGGACAATTAACTTACGGCACCGCAGGCGTCGGCTCGGCCCTGCACATGAACATGGCGCTGTTCGACAGCATGGCGGGCGTGAATACGGTGGCAGTGCACTACCGCGGCGCCACGCCGGCGCTCAACGATCTCATCGGCGGCTCCATCAACACAATGATCGTCAGCGTCGCCTCCGGCCTGCCCGCTTTTCGCGCCGGCCAGATCAAGATGCTGGGCGTCGGCAGTCCGAAGCGGATGCCGCTGGTGCCGGAGGTGCCCACGGTGGCCGAGAGCGGCCTGCCCGGCTATCAGGCGATCGCCTGGTTTGGGCTATTTGCTCCCGCCGGCACACCAGTCGACATCGTCACGAAGCTCGACAAGGAAACAGTCCGCATTTTCAACGATCCGGCGTTCCGCGCCCGTTTCCTCGATCCACAGATGTTTGAATCCATGGCGGGCCCATCCGAGGATTTCTCCGCCTTCATCAAGTCCGAGCGCGACAAATGGGCCAAGGTCATTCGCGAGGCCGGCATAAAAGTGGAATGACGCCGCCCGCGAAAGCGACCCTGGCTTTCGCGGCACGTAGGCTCGGCTAAGGGTTGGCGAGAGCCCGCGCCATGCGCCGATCGTGCGCCTCGGTGGCACATTTGGCGGCGTGCGCGTCGCGATTGATCACCTGCAGGTTGGGCAAGCCCCAATAGTCGAGCAGCGCCGGCCATGGCGTATCGCGCCGCTCGCCCCACACCCGAAACAGCGGCACCCGATGATCGACCTCGGCGGTCTTCCACAGCCGTCCGCCAGTCTCGCCGCAGCGCCGCGCCTGCAGGCGGCGCAGAATTCGCACTTCGTTGCTCGGTGCATTCCAGAACTGCCAGGCGATCACGCAGGCGCAATGCCAGTTGGCATTTTTGTTTGGACCCCCGTCCCACAGATCGACGTGCCAGCCGAAGCGGTAAACCGGCTGCCCGCACACGCAACAAAACCCAGCGCCGCGCGCGAAGGCGCGCTCTCGGTACGGTGCGGGCGGCGCGCGGAACGTGGCCGGCAATCCACTCTTGCGGCTGTCGCCAAGCCGCCACGTCCAGCCTGCAGGCGCACCACTGCGCCGGGCCAGCGCCCGCGCCAAGCGATCGGCGCGCAGCGGATGGGCGCGCCAATAGGAATCGATGGCCAGCCGCGGCGTCGGCGGCACGAACGGCCGCCCCAGCGCGCGAGACAGCACGGCCGAGGGAAAGACGGACGGCAGGGCGTTGGTGAGACGCGCCACCGCTCGTCGATTTCGCTCCGCCTTCTCGTCTTGCCAACGCGACACGGCTTCTCCCAACCCCGCCTCAGCTGCATCGTGCCACGCAGGCCCTAAGGGTTCGTCACCGCGCCATGTGGCGGATACGTTTCCCGCCTACTCGTTCCCGGCGCCGGGCCTGACGAACCGTTCTTGAATGCGTGCTAGCAGTTGCTCGCGCACGTCCCGATAGGCTTCGAGTCGCTGCGCGCGATTGCCTTCGACCGCGCTCGGGTCCGCGGTCGGCCAATACTCAATGTCGACGGCGTTCGTTCGGGTAAGCTCCAGCGCGCGGTGATGGGCCTCCGGCGACAGCGTGACAATGAGGTCGAAATTCAACCCCTCCCAATCTTCCAGCTCCTCGAAGGTAATCGGCTTGTGCCGCGAGATGTCGATGCCGATCTCCTCCATGATGGCGACAGCGAATGGATCAAGCTCGCCTTTGCGCACGCCGGCCGAGCCGACATAGACCGAGCGCCCGAATATTTGCGCGAACAGCCCGGCAGCGATCGGCGAGCGCACGGAATTCAGTCCGCAGGCGAACAGCACCGCCAGAGGTCGCGTCGTGGGTGGCGGCAAGCGCTCAGCCCTTCCAGTGCAGCACTGACAGCAGGGTGAACAATCGCCGCGCCGTATCGAAATCGACCTCGACCTTGCGCTTGAGCCGCTCCATCACGATACGCGAGCCTTCGTCGTGCAGCGCACGCCGGCCCATATCGAGCGCCTCGATGCGATCCGGCGTCGCCGTGCGGATCGCCGCGTAATAGCTGTCGCAGACCGTGAAGTAGTCTTTCACGATGCGGCGAAACGGCGCCAGCGACAGCATGTGGGCGATCACCGGTGTCCCGTCGGCGGCGCGGATATCGAACACCAGCCGGTTGCCGGAGATACCAAGATGCAGGGTGTATGGACCGCCGTCGTGGCCCTGCGGCTTGAAGGTGTTGTCGGCGATGAGATCGTAGATGGCGACCGCGCGCTCGTGCTCGACGTCGCGGTTCGATCGGCCGATCGACGATTCGTCGAGCGTCACCGCGGCAAGCCGGCCGTCCTGTTGCTTCCGGAGAGCGCGCGCCATGGGAGCATCCCCCAAATCGGGTTATCGATTGAGCCGGATGGCGACCGAGCGCGCGTGGGCGTCGAGCCCCTCCGCTGTCCCGAGCGTGATCGCCGCATCGCCAAGCGCACGCAACTGCTCAGGCCCGCATTTGAGGATCGAGGTGCGCTT
>JASHVC010000143.1 GCA_030039655.1 Xanthobacteraceae bacterium
ACATTGGCCAATCTAGCTGGCGTGTTGTTTGCCAAGATGGCGAATATCCAGCTTACGCCGGTGGCGTATCACGGCTCTGAACAGGAAGTGCTCGACATCATCGAGGGCCGCGTCGATATGCAGTTCGGAACGATTCCGCCGACCTTGCAACTCATTCGCCAGGGCAAGCTGCGCGCCATCGCGGTGACGGGAGCGCGGCGCAGCCCGACGCTGCCCGAAGTCCCGACCATCGCCGAGTCGGGCTTGCCGGATTACGAGTCGGTTCTCTGGCAGGCTATCTACGCACCCATCGGCACGCCGGCTCCGATCCTCGCGCGCCTCAACACCGAGGTGAATGCGGCCTTGCATGAGAGCGAGGCGGTCGATGCGCTCGCGAAGCTCGGTGTCGAGGCAGACCCGAGCACACCGCAACAACTCGCCGACCGCATCGCGGCCGACATCAAGAAATGGCACGACGTCATCGTCAGCGCCGGGATTCAACCGCAATAGCGTCATGCGTAGCCGCTTGACGCTTCCTGCAGGCCGTCAGATGCTCGCCTACAATCGGATGCTTGGCCGGGACGCTCCGCGCCACACAGGAGGTTTTCATGGCTGCAAGGCTTCGCCACATCGCGTTGTCAGTTCCCGATCCGGAGAAAGCGGCAAAATTTTTTGAGGACGCCTTCGGCATGAAGGTCGTCGGTAAAGCCGGCATCGGTTGTTACGTGTCGGACGGCACGGTCAATGTGGCGTTGCTGAAATACGACGGCGAGGTTCCGGGCTTTCACAGGGGCTACCATGGCCTCGTGCATTTCGGCATGTGGGTCGACGATCTCGAGGAGAGTGCCAAGAAGGCGACGGACGCGGGCGCCACGCATTTCGGCGGCGCGCCGCAGAACAATCCGCACGCCTTTTACGAGGTCAAATACAAGGACCCGAATGGCATCATCTTCGATCTGACCCACAACGGCTGGCGCGGCGCCGTGAAAGAAGTTGTGCCTGCGGAGCCCGAGAAGGTTCCGGCGGAGTAAACAGGCTCGCCTGATACGCCTCTGACGATTTCAGATATGCGCTGTGATCCTCACACTTCGTGCGAGTGACCTGGAGCGTTGGATCGGCCCGCATGTCCGAACAAGATGTGCCAAGTCCGATCGACTTCCACGAGATGGCACAGGCGCGCGAATGGGAAGCGCAGACAATCGCTAAGCGGCCGTGGCGGCTGCAATTTTTCGCTGCATTCTTTGCCGCGCTCAATGATCGTTTTGATGGTGCGTTTTCTGTGCTTGAACTCGGCTCCGGGCCGGGTCACCTAGCCGAACAGATTCTACGCAACTCTAAGGTCACAAGGTATGCGGCGCTCGATTTCTCCCAATCGATGCACCATCTAGCTCGCGCACGGCTTGCGGCGTTCCCAGATAAGGTCAATTTCATCGAGCGCGATTTTAGGTCACCTGATTGGACCGCCGGACTCACAAATTTCAACGCCATCGTGACGATGCAAGCGGCTCACGAGTTGCGTCATAAGCGGCGCTTGCCGACTTTTCTTTCTCAGGTTCGCACCTGCCTACTGCCCGGAGGACTGTTCCTCTATTGCGATCATTACGCCGAGTCGGCCAGTGCCGAACGCCAGGATTTGTTTTTGAGCCGTGCAGAACAGCCTCTGGCGTTGCGCGAAGCCAGCTTCATCGAGATCCGAACACTGCTTGACTTGGGCGGTATGGCGCTATTGTCCGCGACAAATCCAGGCTGATGTTGAACGTCAGCGCCGCCACGGCAGCCCGGAGACGCGCTCGACAAAGAACCACGCCCCTTGGCCGAGTTCGACGGGGAATGCCGCGGTGATCCCTTCGTCGAACGCGTGCCATTCCAGGTCGGCACCATCAATCGCCTTCTCGGCATCGGCAAGCGACCGCACGCGCAACGCATAGCCGGCGATGAAGGGCAGTCCGGTGATGGGCACCTCGGGGACGCGTTCCGTTATCCGGTCGTAATTAACCAGATAGACGCCGCCGCGGTCGAGCTGCAGCACCGCGCCGCCCGATGTCCGCGCCGCCGTACGGCCGGTGAAGCGTGCGAAGCGCTGCGCAGCCTCTTCCACGTCAGCGACCGCGATGACGACATCGATCAGGCCGGTCGCGCTGTTTGGATGACTGAGCCACCGCTGTTGCCACACCGTCGCCTCGGTGTGATGGGTCAGCATCTGGATGCGGCCCTCCGGCATCACGCCCGGTTCGACGCGTGCAATCGTAAATGACGCCGTGCCTTTGCCGGTTTCGGTATCGACCGGCCGCGACATGCTCACCAGATCGCGGACGCGAAAGCCGTTCGCGGCGAGGCGACGGTGCGCGGCTTGCGCATCGGCGACGGAAAAAGCTGCAAGATGGAGTCCGGGGTGCTCGGCCAGCATCGCGTCGAACTCGCGGGCCAACGGCGTGTCGGCAGTCTTGAACAGCACCTCCGTGTATCCGCGCTCGAACATCGCGGTGACGTTGCCGGTTCCGGTCGGGCGTTGCGTGCCCGATGGATCGGCATTGACCTGAACGGAGACTGGTGTCGGCGCAAAGCCGCAGTGGACCAGCGCCTGCCGCGCGGCATCCGCGTCGCGCACAAAATGGGCGACATGATCGAGAAAGATTTCGTCGCCTACGGGAAGCTGACGATCGATCTCGTTTGGTTCTATGGTTGGGTTCACGATTGGGTTTGTGATTACTCAGATCCGGCGAGGCCGGCGGCTTCCACGATCTTACCCCAGCGCACGATTTCCTCCTGGAGGAAGCGAGCAAGTTCTTCCGGAGTTCTTCTGACCGCCGGATTCATGCCAAGGTCGCGCATGCGTCCGCGCACGTCGGCCGTAGCCACGAGAGTGTTGAGCTTGGCGTTAAGCTTGGCGACGATATCGGGCGGCGTTTTTGCCGACGTGATCATGCCTTGCCACGCCGCCATGTCAAAGCCGGGCATACCGGCCTGCGCGAGCGGCGGCACGTTGGGCAGCGCGGCCAAGCGCGCGGTCGTCGTCACCGCAATCGGGCGGAGTTTTCCGGAACTGATGAATGGCAGCGCCGGGCCCAGATCGGCGAACATGAGCTGGGTATATCCGGCGATCAGATCGTTCAGCGCCGGCAGCGTGCCGTGATAGGGCACGTGCGTCATCTTGATGCCCGCCATATTAGCAAACACGGCGGCCGCCAGATGATGGAAGGCGCCGACGCCGCCCGAGCCGTAGCTCAGCGGCCGTTGTTTGGCGAGCGCGATGAGTTCGTCGACGTTGTTCACCGGCAGTGACGGGCTGACGACCAGGACGAACGGCACCGTGGCGACGACCGCCAACAGCGCTATGTCTTTGGCGGGATCGTAGGGCAGCTTTTTGTAGAGCGTCGCGTCGATGGCGATTGAGGACACCGCCATCATGATGGTGTAGCCGTCGGGCGGCGACTTCGCCACGAAATTGGTGGCGATCACCGTGCCTTCGCCGGGACGGTTCTGGACCGGGAAGGGTTGGCTGAACTGCTCCTGCAGTTTGTCGCTGAACACGCGGGCGAGCGAGTCCGTACCGCCGCCGCGCGCAAACGGCACGATGAATGTCACCGCGTGGGTGGGATACTCCTCGGGGTCCTCAGCGTAAGCCAGTTTAGCCGCAATGGCCGGGAGCGCGGCAGCGAGCAATGTGCGACGCGATAGCATTTTCACTGCTTTTCCGTCTGCATTCCGGGGTAGTCTGCGTCACGCTCGACGTGGGGGTCGCGCCGTACCGGGCAATTCCGGATATCGCGGCAGCTTCCAACCTACAGGCCGTGAAGGCCAGCGGCACGTCGCCGTAAGTTGGTATCACTAACAGCATATGTCTTTTCAAGCACGAATTCTGAGCCCGGCGCCGGGCCGGCTTGCCATTTCTTGACACTATCGAAGCGCCCGGCCATAAGGAGCGCCGTTTGGCGCAGGTTTGGGGTGGTTAAGGCCTGTAAACGCGCGCCAGCACCCATCAACATCGACTGCAAGAAGCCGGTCCGGAAATTATCCGAGCGCCGGAATCGAACACGGAGAAAAAGATGTTCGCGGTCTTCAAAACGGGCGGTAAGCAATACCGCGTTGCCGCCGAGGACCTGCTCAAGGTCGACAAGGTCAAGGGCGAACCCGGCGAAATCGTCGAATTCGGCGAGGTCTTGGTTGTAGGCGGCGACAGTGTCACGCTCGGCGCCCCCACGGTTGCGGGCGCTACGGTCGCAGCCGAGGTTGTCGATCAGGGCCGCGGGCCGAAGGTCATTGCCTTCAAGAAGCGCCGCCGCAAGAACTCGCGGCGCAAGCGCGGTCACCGGCAGGAGTTCACCCTCCTGCGCATCACCGAAATCCTCACCGACGGCAATAAGCCGAGCAAGACCGCAAAGCCCAGGCCGAAACGCGCCCCGGCCGCGGCGGCCGCCCCGGCTGAAGCCTCGGCCGGCTCCGTGGAGACGCCCGAAGGCGCCGCGGAGAGCAAGCCGAAAGCGCGGGCGAAAAAGCCCGCCGCCAAGGAAAAGACAAAGAAGTGATCCGAAGCAGTGATGCTTTTGTCACGAATACGGTATACGTAAGCGCTAAGAAAGGTTCGGAGGCCAGCAATGGCTCACAAGAAAGCAGGCGGATCTTCGCGCAACGGCCGTGACTCGGCCGGTCAGCGCCTTGGCCTCAAAATATTCGGCGGCGAGCAGGTCATCGCCGGCAACATCATCGCGCGTCAACGCGGCACCAAATGGCATCCCGGCCGCAACGTCGGCATTGGCCGGGACCACACGTTGTTCGCGCTGATAGATGGCCAACTTGAGTTCCGTACCAAAGCCAAGGGTCGCGTGTTCGTGTCGGTACATCCGATGACGGAGCAAGCGGCCCAGTAATACGGTGGATCATATGAGTCCGCCGGCATCCAGTCGAACCGGCGGACCCGAATGGGCTCGAAAAGGGGGAGACCGGATTGCCGGCTCCCCCTTTCGGTTTGTTGCAGGAGCCCACGTCATGACTCTCACGGAAGAAGTCCGCTGCCCCGCCCGGCGAGAGCGAACCCTTGCGGTCATCGAGACCGAACGGCTGGTGCTCCGCGCACCTTGCTCCGACGACGCCCAGGATTTGGCGCATCTCATCAACGATCGCCGCATCGCCATAAACACCGCACGTGTTCCATATCCGTACCGCGTGGATGACGCCGAAAAATTCATCGACGCGGTCAACCGGCAGGACGGCGAAGTCGCTTTCCTGATCACCCTCGATGGTGCGCTGATTGGCGGCTGCGGCGTTGCGCCCTCTGATGGCGGACCGGAGCTCGGCTATTGGGTCGGTGTGCCGTTTTGGGGCCACGGCTTCGCCACCGAGGCGGCGCGCGCGGTCATCGACCATGCGTTCGGCAGCCTCGGCCACGACGTCTTGAAGGCCGGCGCGCGCGTCAACAACCCGGCTTCGCGCCGGGTGCTGGAGAAGTGCGGCTTTCAGTGGACCGGCGTCCGCTTGGTACGAGTCCGGGCCATCAACTCCGCGGCGCCCGCCGATCGCTTCCGTCTCGATCGCCGGCTCTGGGAATCGCTGAAGACATTAGGGCGGGCGCGGCGCATCTGACTGACGCTATTGGCCGTCCGTCGCCGGCGGTGCTGCGAAGAACGGTGCAAGCTTGGCGACCAGCGCCGGCCCGAAATGCGCCTGCGGATTTGAAGGCAGCGCGTGGTCCATCAGCTCCCAACCCTGGATGAGCGAGCGGGCATGCGCGAAGGCCTGCTCAAAGTCGGTTCCCGGCTGCAGGCTCTGGCGCAGAAACGCGTCGCCGAAATAAGTCCAATCGCGCTCCGGTGAGCAGCCGAATGAGGTGTGCTGGTCATCCGCCGCCGTGATCACGATGGTAGTGTCGTTCGCCAGCGGCGGCAGAAATATGCCGGAGAAGCAGGCCGAGACAATCACGACCCGGTACTTGATGCCCTCGTGATCGAGCGTCTCGGCCACCTGCTTGGGCGTCAAGTTGATGGGTGCCTGGTCCGGCAATTGCAGCGCAAACCCCTTGGCATCGCCGTGAGACGTCATCAGCAGGACGAGGACATCATCGTCCTTGTTCATCACATTGCCGACGGCGTGCACCGCGGCGGTGAAA
>JASHVC010000144.1 GCA_030039655.1 Xanthobacteraceae bacterium
TTTGCCTTGCAGAGCCCGCAGCCGAGCATGGAAACCGCGCTCGGCTACCTCAACAACAGCCGTCATGAAGTGCTGATGTAGGAGCCAAATCCATGTCGCAAGAATTGCTCTATTGGCAGGCACTCAACCGGGCCTTGGATCACGCTATGACGGCGGACGACTCCGTCTTCACGCTCGGTGAGGATGTTGGCCTCTATGGCGGCAGCTATCGTGTTACCGAAGGCCTTTACGCCAAGTATGGCGAATGGCGTGTGCGCGATACGCCGATCTCGGAAAATAGCTTCACGGGCCTCGGCGTCGGCGCGGCGCTCATTGGCGCGCGCCCCGTAGTCGAGATCATGACCATCAATTTCATGCTGCTGGCGCTTGATTCGATCATCAACGGCGCGGCGAAGATTCCTTTCATGTCGGGCGGGCAGTTCAAGATGCCTGTGGTGGTGCGTGTGCCTGGAGGCATAGCGCGGCAACTCGCAGCGCAGCATGCACAACGCCTTGAGCATACGCTCATGAACGTGCCTGGCTTGCGCATCGCAGTCCCGGCGACGCCACAGGATGCCTATTGGCAGCTTCGCCAAGCAATCGTCAGTGACGATCCAATCATTCTCTTGGAGCACGAACTTCTCTATTTCACTAAGGGACAGGTGGATTTTGTCGCCGAGCCGCTGCCCATGCATCGCGCCCTCGTGCGGCGCGAAGGCCGCGATGTGACGATTGCGAGCTATTCGCGCCACGCGCTGCTCGCGCAAGAAGCGGCCGTAGAGCTTGCCAAGGAGGGCATCGAAGCCGAAGTGATTGACCTGCGCAGCCTCAAGCCGATCGACTGGGACACCTGCGCGAGGTCCGTCGAAAAAACGCATCGCCTGTTGGTCGTGGAGGAGGATTGCCGCTTCGCAGGCGCTGGCGCCGAGATTTCGGCAACGCTCACCGAGCGGTGTTTCTATTCGCTCGATGCGCCGGTGCAGCGGTTGGCCGGGCTGGACATTCCCACGCCGTACAACGGGGCGCTGGAAGCGGCGACGATTCCTCAGGTTGCCGACATTGTCGCAGCTGCGCGGCAGTTGTGTCAGGTCGGACAAGAGACCAAGGCCGCTTGACCATGAGTCATTCCATTACCATGCCGGCGCTTTCCGATACGATGAGCAATGGCCGCCTCGTGAAGTGGATCAGAAAGCCAGGCGACATGATCAAAAAGGGCGACGTCATCGCCGAGGTGGAAACGGACAAGGCCGTGATGGACGTTGAGGCGTTCCAGGATGGGTATCTCAGCGGTCCGCTGGCCGAGGAGGGCACCGAAGCGTCTGTCGGTCACGTTATCGGCTACATTGCTGACGATCCAAAAGAGATCCGGGACGTCAAACAAGCGGTCTCAGTCTCGCTGCGGTCCGCCGTCGATGATGAAAAGCTTACGGATCGGGCCGGTGCCGTGCCGGCGCCTGTATCGGCCGTTCTGGCGGCGTCAACGGGATCGGCGACACGGGCCGCGCCTGTGCGGAGAGTGCATTCACAACCGAGCGTCTCGACTATAGAAGAGCCGAAACCTGCGGAGCAACAATCGAATCGCGCAACTACGGCGCAATCGAGCGACTTTCGAATAACCGCAACGACCCATCAGCCGCAGCAAGCGGCGCGCACAAGGGAGGAACCGGCGAGCCTAAACTTCCCCGCTCGGCGGCGTGAGTTGCAAAGGCTGATGGCACGGCTCGGTCGCGAACTTCCAGCGCCCATGGCGGGATTCGCCAATCTTCATGCGGCGGCCTCCGCCAACGGCGCGCTCGATACCAAGACCAAGGAACTGATTGCGCTCGGTATCGCGGTCTCGGCTGGCTGCGACTCCTGCATCGCTTATCACGTTCGCGACGCGCTCGCGGCGGGTGCTACACGTAACGAAGTGCTCGAAGCGCTTGGTGTCGCCGTCATGATGGGTGGCGGACCTGCAGCCATGTATGCGTGTGATGCATTGACGGCTCTCGAGCAATTCGAAGGCGAGCCCAAGTAATACTCGCCCCTGAAAGGGGCGTGGCCTATAAGGATCGACGCCGCTAGCTACGAGTTACACCCCGAGAGACTTTAGGGATGCGAAGAACTCTTTTATTTGCGCTCGCTGTCCTTGGTGGACTCATCGCTGGTTTTGGGCGCGCGATCGCGCAGGCACCGCCTCCGCCCGCTGCGCCGGGCGCCGGACACGGCTTTCTCATCGACAAACATATGTCGGCCGGGGTGAATTGCGCCGCCTGTCACACCGAGAGGCCGCCGTCCAAACAGCCAGACTCGGCGGTCTGCATCAAATGCCATGGGACCAATGCGCAGATGGCGACGAAGACCGCCTCCGACCAACCTAATCCCCACGCGTCCCATATCGGCGATATTCCGTGTACCAGCTGCCACCACATTCACCAGACATCGGTGCTCTACTGCTCCCAATGCCACAATTTCGATCTGAACACGCCCTGAAGCTCGTTCGCCGCAGCTAGTAAATGCTCCGACCATTTACGCACTTGCGTTGAGTGTCAGAAGTTGCTCGATAACTGACGCAGAAACAAGAAAAGGGGAAAGGTATGAAGAGGTCAGGATTTATGCTTATGAGTTTTGCCGTCGGCGGCCTGTCGTTGTCGTTGGCGGGAGCGGCGTTTTTCACACCGATCCATTCGGCCTGTGCGCAACGTGCCCAAGTGAGCTTCGCCAACGACATTGCTCCGATTTTCAAGGGGTGGTGCGTGTCGTGTCATCAGCCCGGCGGTGACGGCTACAACGCCAGCGGTCTTGACCTGACGAGTTACGACGGCGTGATGAAGGGCACCAAGTTCGGGCCGATGGTGATCCCCGGCCATCCGGATGACAGCAATCTCATTGTGCTTGTTGAGGGTCGCGCAAAAATTCGGATGCCCTTCGGGCATAAGGCACTGCCGAGTTGCCTCCGCCGCAATATTTGGAGTTGGATCTTCCAGGGTGCGAAGAATAATTGATCGCCGTTTACCGGATTTCGGACTGTTGGCAAAAGGGTATGGATCTAAGAGGCTGATGCCGGTCGATGGTTGAAGCGCTTTCGACTATCGATGAAGACGAAGTCGCGCGCTTCTCGCGCCTTTCGGAGCACTGGTGGAATCCGCAAGGGCCTTGGTCGACCCTCCACAAATTCAATGAGATTCGCCTTGCCTATATCCGCGATCGATCGGTCGCGCATTTCGCGGGTGATCCAACTCGCATCGACTGCCTGCTCGGAGTGAACGTGCTGGATATCGGTTGCGGCGGCGGAATTCTTTCCGAACCGTTGGCAAAACTCGGCGCCGCTGTTGTCGGTATCGATCCGTCCGAGAGCAATATCGCGGTCGCTCGGGCGCATGCAGCCCGCGACGCTTTGTCCATCGATTACAGAACCACGACTGTCGAGGCGCTGGCGGAATCTGGAAGCGACTTCGACGTTGTTCTCGCAATGGAAGTGGTCGAACACGTGGCCAGTTTCGATCACTTCATTGAACTTGCGGCTGGCATGGTGAAGCCGTGTGGGCTGATGTTCGTCGGCACGCTGAACCGGACAATCAGAAGTTTTGCGTTTGCAATTGTGGGCGCCGAATACATTCTGGGTTGGATACCGCGCGGCACCCATCGATGGCGCAAGTTTGTGAAGCCAAATGAACTTGAAACGGCTATGAAACGCCGCGGGCTGAACTGTCAGGAGAGAATAGGCATCACCTACAACCCATGTGCAAACAGGTTTCAGATTTCACGCGACACTAGCGCGAGTTACATGGTGGTCAGCGAAAGGGCTGCCTGAGTCCGCAACACAATACATTGCGCAACCTGGCTTCATCCGGCTTTGGCATGTTGGTTCTCAAGAGCGGCGTTGCGGCCGGCGATATAGCCCTGGCACGCCGCGCGGGCGAGGCCGTGCTGGGAGAAGCCCCCCGCGGACTCGCCGCCACAGTAGAGGCCCGGGATTACTTGGGCGCCCATGTCCATAACCTGGCACTTGGCATTGATGCGCAAGCCCGCACGCGAATCGTGCACGACGGGCGTCGCCCAGGCAGCGTAGAACGGTGGCTTTTCGATCTTGTGTAACGGCTTCGGTTTTCCGAAATCCTCGTCAACACCGGAATCGACGAACGAGTTGTAACGCGCCACTGTCTGTTCAAGGTTTCCGGGCGGCATAGGCACGCGCTGATATTGCATTTTAATCTTCTTGGCGAGATCGCTCAGCGTGTCTGCGCTAAAGAAGAAGCCAGCGTTGATATCGACGTTCGGTGGATTCGGATCCCACTTCTCCCGGGTCGCCGCATCGGCATCGAAAATCGCCCAGATCGGGCCGCCACCATTTTGGCCATCGCCGATCCCGGCGAGGGCGGCGTCGATGAAGTTGTTGGGATTATATTTGGTGTTTTTGGCATTAAGGTAGCTTCCCTGCGCATAATCCTTGATGGAGTTGTAGTCGTTGGCAGTAAACTGACCGCCGGTTTCGTCATAGAAGCGCTTGCCGATCATGTTGACGAGGATGAGATCCTGCCAGTTCGCAACCGACAGCCCCGACGCGCGGGCGCGATCGAATACGGCACTGCCGGGCAACCACTTCAAATTGACGTAACCGTATTGACTTCCGATCGTGCCGGGTTTGGTGAGGTTCGAGCCGAATTCGCCGGTCTGATTGTAAAAACCCCACAGCGACGCGCCGATCGCCATGCCGGCGAGCTCCCCGCTGGCGTCCTGGTTCGACCAAGGCATGCCTGCCAATCCGCAATATTCTTCCGTGAGTCGCGGATCGAACATGCGGCGGAAGTCCACGTTGCCGGTGAATCCGCCAGTGGCGACGATCACTGCCTTACGGGCGCGGATGTTCAGCTTCCTGCCATTGTTATCGGCCGCGATGCCCAGCACGCGGCCGGACAATGGCTGCTCGCGGTAAATCGAAGTCATTTTGTGTTCGAGTAGGATTTGCACACGGGCCTTTTTGGCGGCGGCTTCGAGGGGGCGCATAAGTCCATTTCCGCTCGACAGCATCTTTTGGATCATTGGGTCGGCGGGTTTGCCGGTCTGGACCATGGGCCAGTCCATCACCGCGCTGTGCATTTCCCGTGGTACCGAATTGCCGACGGACGTGCCGCCGAAATCGTCCGGAGCCTTATCGACGAAGATCACGCCGTGCGCGACCAGCCACTCGAAGGTCGGCGCGCTGTTGTCGGCGAAAGCGCGGATGATCTCTCGATCGTTATAGCGGTAGTCGGGGAAGCCGTTCGGCTCGACCACCGACCAGTCGGTCAGATCGCGGAAAAGCAAGTCGGGGGAATCGTTGATGCCGTATTTCTTCTGCGCGCTCGTGCCGCCGCCCAGAGGCACGTTGCCGCCGCTGGTAATTGCATGGCCGCCGATATCCTTCTCGGCTTCCACCAGAATGACCGAGGTGCCAGCTTCCCGCGCGACGATCGCGGCCGGCAGCCCCGCTGCTCCCGAGCCGATGACGACAACGTCTGCCTCGTGTTGCCACCGCGTTGGTGGGTGCAGTGCCTGGGCGGAAGCTTGCTGGGGTGATGCAAGCTGGCCGAGTGTCAAAGCTGCGGCAAAGCCGCTACCGCTTAGCAGCAAATCTCGCCTTTTCAAGGCCATGGCTACCTCTGTCTATGTGGTTTGCAACACCTCGCCGCGTGTCGCACGGAGAACTTCAGGCGAACGCACCGACCAAGTTTGTAATCTTAGGCCAGGTACGTGGCGCGACATTGACACAAATCAATTTGCTAGTTTGGACGATTGCGTTAATTGAGGACCCGAAAACGTGAAGGAATGGATCGCTGTGCGGATTTGGGGAGAGGTTGCCATGCGACGGTGGCCGGCAGTCCTGATGTTGCTTGTTGGGGGCGCCATCGTCGGCGCCACTGGGATCATTGCCAGCACTTTCGTCAATGGCGCGACGTCGACCGAGGCGTTCTGCACCTCCTGCCATTCTATGGCCAACGTTGCGGCTGATCCGCACTACCGGCAGTCAATACATCGCACCAACCCTGCCGGCGTGTTGGCGAGTTGCGCCGATTGCCACGTGCCCGCAGATAATTGGTTTGTCGAGACGTATTCGCACGTCGTCGACGGCGTACGCGACGGTATTGCCGAATACACCAACCATTTCGACGATCCCGGCGTGTGGAAGGCGCGCCTGCCGGTATTGGCGCAACGCGTGCGCGATGAAATGACGCGCGAACGCAGCAGCACATGCCGCAAGTGTCATGGTGCGGCACAAATCCATCCGGCAAGCCCCGCCGGACAGTCGGCGCATGCGATGTTGGCGAGCGTCAACGTGATCTGTATCACCTGCCATGCCAATGTTGCTCACGCACCCGTCAATGCCGGCGCAGCCAGCCATCGATAGCAGCTAACGACCGGAAATCGCGCAACGCGCGCGAAGCCAAAAACACGCTGACCTTTTTGGGTAATCGGCGTCTAGTTCTTCAACTTGTCGCCGTTGGCCTGAAACTCCTTGCCGAAATCCGTCAGGTCTGGGCCGCCCGCGGGGTTTACGTGACAGCGCGAGCACGGCAGACTCGTTTGCTGGGTGTATGCTGGCAATGCCTGAGCCGGCCTCGGTGCGATCGCGGCGCCAACCAATATCGCGGAGCCCGCCGCGAACGCCACCCAAACCGTAAGGATTCCCATTAGTGTGCTACGGCTTCGAATTTCGAATAGAGCCATGAGAATCCTCCTTGCCCTTCACCAAGCTCCGAATGAAAAGAATGTCTACCAACTCGCCCGGTCGCACAAGGATAAGATCGGCGGCTGTTTGGTTTTGCAAAGTTACGCACAGACCGGTTCGCATTAGGATTCCTCTTTCACCGCACACGATGCGGGAACCGAGCGATAGGCGTACTCGAACGCTATTCGTATCGGAGGGCCTCGATGGGATCGAGATGCGCCGCCTTGCGCGCGGGATAATAACCAAAAAACACGCCAACAGCGGCCGAGAACAGAAAGCCGCCGGCAATGGCCGGCAAGGATATCGGGGCAAGCCAACCGCTTATCAGTGAAATGCTTACAGAGGCGGTGATGCCCATGACGATACCGGCCAGTCCGCCGCTGACGCTCAGGAACACCGCCTCGGCAAGAAACTGCAACAGGACGTGCAGCCGGCGCGCTCCGATGGCCATGCGCAGGCCGATTTCCCGGGTGCGTTCAGTCACCGATACCAGCAATATGTTCATGATACCGATACCGCCGACGATCAGCGAGATCGAGGCGACCGCAGCGAGAAGAAGCGCCATGATGCGACTGGAGTTTTGCGCAGTCTCGACGAATTGGCTGAGATTGCGCACGTCAAAATCGTTCACTTCACCTGGTTTGATGCGGTGTCGGCGGATGAGCGTATCGGTCGCCTGGTGGATAGCGGTCTGCACTTGAGGCTGGCTCACCGCTTGCACAAAGATCTGATTGGCAAAACCTTCTAGGCGCGCCTGCAGATTGTATGGGTTTGGCGGTGGCAAATAGGGCCAGTTGAGCGGGGTTTGCGCTTGTGTCGGCGCGGCGACGCCAAGTACTTTGCGTTCAGCGGTAGTGAACGGCATCATGACCAAGTCATCTTGATCCGTGCCGAAAGCCGATTGACCTTTGGCAACCAGTACGCCGATAACCTGCAGCGGTACACTCTTGACCTGGATGAACGCGCCAATCGGATTTTCTCCAAGAGCAAAGAGCTGGCGGTACACAGTTTGCCCAATCACGACGACGAGCGCGGCTTTGGTGTCATCTTCAGCGGTGATGCCGCGGCCGTTGGCGATCTGCCAGTTGGTGATAGGCGGGTAGCTCGCGCTCACGCCCTGGATATTCGTCGTCCAGTTCTGACTGGCATACTGCACTTGTGCTTGTTGGCGGATTAGATAGCCCACCTGTGCAACCGCAGGGTCCTCGCGCCGGATCGCAAGGGCATCCGAGACGGTCAGCGTGCTGGCGCTGCCGAAGCCGGCGCGGATGCCGCCGCTTGTTAGCGCTCCGGGCAAAATCACCACCACGTTGGTGCCAAGGCTTTCGATTTGCTTGCGGACCGCTTCATTGGCCCCTTGGCCAATCGCGACCATGGTGATGAGCGCGGCGACGCCGATGAATACGCCCAGCATGGTAAGCGCCGAGCGCATCTTATTGCGGCCGATTGCCTGCGCCGCAGCCGCCAGCACCATCAGCACAAAAGACAGATGCGTACCGGCTGGAATGGGCGAGGCCTCTTTTTCATGGGACCGCGGAAGTGGGGATGGCTTGCCGACAGGAAGGCGAGGGGAGACGGCGGGACGCTCAACTCTTTCGTCAGAAATGATTTGGCCGTCTCGCATGGTGACAATGCGATCCGCATAGGCTGCGATGTCGGCCTCGTGCGTGACTAGAACGATGGTGACGCCCTGATCGTGATTGAGCGAGACCAGGGTGTCCATGATCTCGTGAGAGGTACGAGTGTCAAGATTGCCGGTGGGTTCGTCGGCGAGCAAAAGGCTCGGCGAGTTGATCAGCGCCCGCGCGATAGCGACACGCTGCTGCTGCCCGCCGGACAGCTGGCCAGGCGTATTGCGCTCCCGGTCACCCAGCCCAAGAAATTTCAATGCCGCCCGTGCCCGCTCGGTGCGCACCGCGCTGCGTGCCGGCCCCGAAGATGCGTAGTAAAGCGGCAACCCGACATTCTCGATAGCGCTGGTGCGGGCCAAGAGATTAAAGCTCTGGAACACGAAACCAAGACGTTCACTGCGGATACGCGCGAGATCTTGCTCGCGCAAGGCCGCTACATCGACGCCCTCGAGCAAGTAGTGCCCGCTAGTCGGCCGGTCGAGGCAACCAAGGACGTTCATCAGCGTCGACTTACCTGAGCCCGAAGAGCCCATGATGGCGACAAACTCGCCAGGCTGGATGGTCAGGCTAATGCCGCGTAGCGCTTCGACCTTGACGTCGCCAAGGACGAAGGTGCGGGTGAGATTCTCGACCTGGATAACAGAGTGCGCCAGGGCGGGTGCTTGTTGCTGCATGGCTCGCCTCCTTAGAGGCGCGGCGCCGGCAAACTCGGGTGGTTTCCTGCCGGGCCAGTTTCTGCGGTAATTACCTGATCGCCTTCACGCAGATCGCCTTGGACGATCTCCGTGTAATTACCGTCGTCAAGTCCCGTGACCACAGGGACTGCGACGGCTTCGCCGTTGTGCAACGCCCAAATGCGCTGTGTTCCCGTCGGAGACTGCCCGGCAGCGGCAATCCGCGAGTTTTCGCTCGGCGTGTAGCGCAGTGCCTGATCTGGTATCCGTAGCACGTCGTCTTTTTGCTCGATGATGATCTGCGTGGAGGCGGTCATGCCCGGCATTAGCGCCAGATCGCTGTTGTCGACGCCGATCACGACGTCATAGGTGACGACGTTCTGGACGGTCTGGGGCGATTGCCGCACCTGCGTGACCGTACCGTTGAAGCTGCGCTGAGGATAGGCGTCGACGGTAAATGTCGCCGGCTTCCCCTCCTTGACGCCGCCCATATCGCCTTCGCTGGTGTTTGTATCCACCTCCATTTTTTTGAGATCGCTGGCGATGAGGAACAGCGTCGGCGTCTGAAAGCTGGCGGCGACGGTCTGGCCGCCCGTCACATTGCGTGACACGACCGTTCCATCCACCGGCGAGATAATGTTTGTGTAGTCAAGATTGAGTTGGGCACTTTGGACCAGGCCCTGGTCAAGCTTCACGGTCGCTTCATCTTGGCTGACCACATAGGACTGATCCTCCGCCTGCTGCCGCGCGATCGAGTTCTCCGCGGAGAGTTGCTGATAACGCGTCAGATCGCTCCTATCCTTGTTAAGGATGGCCTGATCACGCAGAAGCTGGCCAGCATATTGATCGAGGGCGGCTTGATAGGGGCGGGGATCGATCTTGGCGCAGACCTGGCCTGCGCGCACGTGTGTATTGTAGTCACAATAGATGTTCTGAATTACGCCGGACACGTAAGTTCCAACAATGATTGTCAGCACCGGGTTTACCGTCCCGGTCGCGGTAGCAATGCGCGAGATCTTGCCGCGTGCTACTGGCGTGATGGCGTATTCAACGCTGCCCTTGGCGCTAATCCTCCACAATACGACGCCAATTCCGGCCAAGGCCAGCATTGCAATTAAGGTTGCGGCAAGCCCATACTTTTTAAGGCCCACCCATGCTTTACGTGGCGCGGACGACGGCACCGTCAGGGGCGTTGTTTCATGATCCCCGGCGCTCGCGGCGTCTGCGCTGACAGTCATCGTTGTCGCTCATCAACAGCTACGCCGGGCAGCAACTCATGTGGCCTTTGGGCGCCAGCTTTCGCGCTCATGCCGGTAATAGCTGGCGAACACATTGATTTAGGTCAATCGCTGCGGCTCGACGCAATCATACATAAGATTTTCGGAGGACGTTTTGAGTCAGTGAGGACCGGCAGAAGTGGGCTGGTCGCTCGCCCGGCACTGCCCAAATTCGGTAACGACCTTGTCGGCCCCATATTGCTGCCAAACTATGCCCAAGGAGGATCGATCGATACCGAGGCTGACGTCGTTAACTTGGCCGCTGATCGATATGTTGCTGATCGACACGTTTGTGAAGCTATAGCTGTCAGTCCCCAGTTGGGCCTTCAGGTTCTTGCCGGTGTCGTCGAAGGTGACAACGATTGGTTGGCTGTT
>JASHVC010000145.1 GCA_030039655.1 Xanthobacteraceae bacterium
CCTTCCCCCAGGGAGGGAGGGTTGTACTCAGGCGGTAATACGCGCGGCCCCCTGTTCCTGGTCGTCCCGACCTATGGCTTTCGCGAATACGGCCGGCTGCATGGCCATGGGTTGCGCGCACTCGGCCTCGATCCAGCGCGGCTGATCCTGGTCGAGACATCGCACCGCAAGGAGACCTTGTGGGCGATCGAAGAGGCGCTGCACTCAGGCGCGCCGGCGGCCGTCGCTAGCGTCATCGACAAGCTCGATCTGAGAACCAGCCAAAGGCTGCATCTTGCCGCCACCGATTGCGGCCTGCCGCTCTTCCTGTTGCGGCCGGCGCCAAACCTGGAAGCGAGCGCGGCGGCGACACGCTGGCGCGTCGGTACCGCCGAGGCCGCGCGCGACCGCTTCGGCCTCATCACCCGCCCCCGATGGCACTTGAGACTTGAACGCTGTCGCAACGGACGGCCGGGCGAATGGGTGGTGGAATACGATCATGTCGCGCATCGTTTCAGTTTGGCTGCCACGCTGGCCGATCCTGCGCGTGCTCGCGGCACAAGCAAAAGCCACGAAGAACTCGTCGCCAGAACTCATTGCGCCTGACCGGCCTTTTGTCTTGGCCATGGCCGGAACCGGCGGGCCACGCATCGCCGCCTTGAACGAGGCGGCGGAAGCAGCAGGCCTTGCGCGCGGCGAACCCTTGGCTGATGCACGGGCGAAAGCGGGATTTCTGCAGGTGCGCGCCATCGACACCGCCGCCGATGATGCGGCGCTGCGCCGGCTTACCCTGTGGGCGACGCGCTATACGCCGACCGCCTCGCCATGGGACGAGGAGAACGGCGCCGATGGTTTTTTCCTCGAGGTCGAAGGCTCGGCGCATCTGTTCGGCGGCGAGAAGAGTCTCATCGCCGATCTTGCCGGACGGCTGGAAAAAAACTTCGGCCTGCCGGCGCGGCTCGCCGTCGCCGCCACGCCTGGCGCGGCCTGGGCGCTGGCGCGCTTTCACGCTGCACCCCGCTGCATCCTGCCCTCGGGTCAGGAAGCCGAAACGCTTACGCCGCTTCCCGTCGAAGCGCTGCGGCTGGCATCGGACATCTGCGCCACGCTGCGCCGGCTCGGCTTCAAAACCGTCGGCGCTCTGCTGGACAAACCGCGCGCACCGTTCGCCGCGCGTTTTTCTGCAAAACTTCTTCGCCGTCTCGACCAGGCACTCGGCCGCGTTGACGAGCCGCTGGTGCCCGTGGTGCCGCCGCCGGTCTATCACTCTTTGCGTTATCTGCTCGAGCCGATCATCACCCAGGAGGCGGTCCTTGCGCTTGCGAGCCGCCTCATGCAGACGCTGGCGCGCGTACTCGTACGCGACGACGTCGGCGCGCGCACGCTGAAACTTTCGCTCTATCGCGTCGATGGTGAAGTCAAAACGCTGGATATCGGGCTGACGCTGCCGACCCGCAGCGTTGCACACGTGATGCGCCTGATTGAACTGAAGCTCGATGCGGCGGCGGCGACGGAAGATGCCGGCTTCGGCTTCGAAGCCATCGGCCTTGCCATCACCCGCGCCGAACCGATGCCTGCGCGGCAGACGGAGCTGCCATCGGCCGAAGGCGATGCCGACCGGACGGAACGATGCGCCGCCCTAATTGACGCCTTGTGCCAGCGTCTTGGGCCGCGGCGTGTGCGGCGGTTCGCGGCAGTGGCCAGTCACCTTCCTGAACGTGCTGAAGTGCTGTTGCCGATCGAGTCATCTCAAACAGTGACGCAATCCAACGCTCTCCTTTCAGAGGAAGAAGAGAAGCAACCACGCCCGCTTTTGCTCTTGCCCCGCGCCGAGCCTGTCGAGGACGTCGCCGCACTCGTTCCCGATGGCCCGCCCCGGCGTTTTTCCTGGCGTGGCGTGACCTACGAGGTCAAAGGTGCTCAAGGACCCGAACGCATCGCTGGTGAGTGGTGGCGAGCGTTACCACCCACTCACTCTCATGAAAGCGAACAACAACAAACGCTGACGCGCGATTACTACCTCGTCGAAGACGCAGCCGGTCAGCGTTTCTGGCTTTTCCGCGAAGGACTCTATGGACGCGAGACAACGGCAGCGGACTGGTACGTGCATGGGCTGTTTGCGTGAGAATCCCCGATGACCGCTTACGCTGAACTGGCCGTCACTACCAACTTTTCCTTCCTGCGTGGGGCTTCGCATCCGGAAGAGATGGTCGCCACCGCCGACGAACTCGGGCTTGCCGCCATCGGCATCGCCGACCGCAACTCTTTTGCCGGCGTGGTGCGCGCTTACGGCGAAGCGAAGAAACGAACCATCAAGCTCATCGTCGGCGTGCGGCTCGTGACCGTCGACGATTTCGAGGTACTGGCCTACCCGACCGATCGCGCGGCTTACGGCCGGCTCTGCCGTCTCATCACCGCCGGCAATCGCAAGGCCAAGAAGGGCGAGTGTCATCTGACCTTCGAGGAGATTCTCGCCGCCAGCGAGGCGCAGATGTTGATCGCTGTGCCGCCCCCGACGCTGTTTTCAGATACCGCTCATTCCCGCGCAAGCGGGAATCCAGGGCTGGGTCCCCGCTTGCGCGGGGACGAGCGGTTTGTAGACCAACTCGCAACTTTAGCCCGCA
>JASHVC010000146.1 GCA_030039655.1 Xanthobacteraceae bacterium
AGTGATGTTGGCTTGTGCAACGCCGTCATCATCGCGCCGCGCGGTGCCATGTTCCTACATGAATGGCAAGAAGCATATCGTGAATTCCATAACAACCAGTGGAACGAGTTCTCGGTGTTTCTTCCTATGCGGCTTGCCCAATCGTATAGTAATCGGATTGAAGTGGAGCCTCCGGAGACGTTTTTGCTTCCGAATTACGAGCCGGACTCGCTGAAAGATTTGTTTGTCCACGCTAAGACATTCCCAAGTGCTTATATCTATCATCTTTGGGGGCATCTATCCAAGAACTACATCGAGAACATCAATATCGCGTCTGTATACAATGTAGATACCACCTATAATCTCGCAGCTCGATCCGTTATTGGCGATGACAGGAACGTTCTCATGCAAAGCGCTGGTCATGCAGACGCGGCTCACTTGGATTTCTTAGCAAGGACTGCTGAGGAACGTGGCGTCTTTGAGAAAATATATGCCCAATCTCAGTGGGGGCTAGGATCGGGAAATGGATCACACCCTGCGGCAACCAGCGATTACAGAGCTTTTCTCGAACGATTCATTGTTATGAACGAGGTGACATCAATTGCAGATGTTGGATGCGGCGACTGGCAGTCATCGCGCTACATCAGCTTCAATGGAGCTCGCTACAGCGGCTTCGA
Source organism: Xanthobacteraceae bacterium (assembly GCA_030039655.1). The sequence goes on from JASHVC010000146.1 coordinate 657, forward strand.
TATTGTCAAATCGCTGGTCGAAATTAATCGCGCTAAATTCGGATCGAATTTGGTGTCATTCGATGTAATGCCTGATGATCCCCGTCACCTGCCTCGCGCAGACTTGCTAATAATTAAGGACGTTCTGCAGCATCTCACCAATGATCAGATCTTCTTCTATCGTGATCATGTTCTTCCAAATTACCCTCTTTGCTTGATCACGAACTCGTGGAGAGCAATCAACTATCCACAGAACGGCGAAATAGCGCCAGGCCAATTTCGCAGCCTGGATTTGAATGCAGCCCCTTATTTGTTCAAAGGAGCATACGTAGCTGAAATCTGGAACCAATGGGAACGCATTCGAACAATGCTCTTGGTAAACAAATAACTGGGGGAACGCCCCGCTGATACGCGCGAACTCACACTAGATTTCAGCTCCCTGAGCGATCCCAGAGCGTCGCGCGCAGACCGGACAATTGCTAACCCAGTCACTGGACGCGTGATGAGCACAACTGGACGCACCTCGGATTCGGCGTCACGGCTGCTTTCAGCACCGCTTGAGCTTGCCGGCGACTGGCGCGGATCGCCGCCCGAGGCCGCTATGCGTGTCGTTTCGCGCGTGCGCGACGTGGCGCTCTCCGGTTTTTCTCTTCTCTCCGACCGGCAGCCGAACAGGGTACGCATCGAAAGCCGCGCCGCGGATTTTCCCGCCATCTGGCTACACAACGAAGATGCGGAGTTGGCCTGGGTCCTGGTCGTCATCGGCGACTGCGCTTGGTGCCAGCTCGCCTATCAATTCGGCCACGAGCTGGGCCACGTGCTTTGCAACAGCTGGGACAGGCTCGCGTATCCGCGCCCGCCGTGCGTTTGGCTTGAGGAATCGCTGGCCGAAGCGTTCACCCTCCGCGGGCTCGGCTTGCTTGCAGTGAGCTGGGAACGCGACCCGCCGTTTGCAAACGATGCCGGGTACGCAAATGCGATCCGGCAACATCTGGACTATCGGATTAAGCCCTATGAGGCGCAGGCCCCAAACGAAAGTTGCGCTGCCTGGTTCCGCAAAGCGCGCGCTACGCTCGACCTCCAGGGCGGTGAAAGCAGCGCCGAGGGGCCGGCGACGCTGGGAATTCTCGCGCACTTGGAGAACGACAGCGCCTGCGTCGCCGATTTAGGTGCGCTCAACCGCTGGCCTGCGCGCAGCGGGGCGCCGCTGGAGGATTATCTGAGGCTGTGGGAGCAAAGCTGCGCCGAAATTGGCGCGCCCGGCCGTTTGCCCGAGCACGTGAGCCGGCTCCTTGGCGTGTGATGTAGATAATCACTCAACCAGACCAAACTCCGTGTCGGGCAGCTCTCGTATCGCCGCGATGAGCTCCGGAACATGCGCGACGGTCGAAGGGATAACGTCGTGCGCGAGAACGATGCCGCCTCGCCCTCCCCTGATCTGCCGCAAAACGTGTGAAACCCATCGGCGGTTCTGGTAGTGTGGGCGCCAGTCCCACGCGCAAAGATCCCAAAGTACCGACTTGTAACCAAGAGCCGCGGCGGCCCGATCGACACCCCCGTTGTGAAAGCCGAAGGGCGGCCGAAACACCTTGATCCCGTCGTCAAGCGGGCCAATGAGATCCTCAGTTTGTTTGATCTCCTGTTCGATCCGCGTGGCGTCAAGGCGCGTTAGATCATAGTGACTATATGTGTGATTGCCGATTTGATGTCCTTCCGCAGCCATCCTTTCGACGATGGCGCGGCCCCGTGCGTTTTCGATATTCCGGCCCACGACGAAAAACGTGGCCCTGACCCCCAACTCCTTGAGATAGTCGAGGAGTCGCGGCGTCGTGTCTGCGCTCGGACCGTCGTCGAAGGTCAAACGCACCAGGCGCAGCGTCGTCTGTTGGGGGCGATCCAACACCGGTCGAGGCTCCTTGATGGAAGACAGTTCAGCCGCGAGAGCGTTCGTTTTGGGGCGCGGCGACAGATCGGGTCAAGCCATCGCGGACAACGGCTGTGGAAACCGGTCCTCCCAAAGATCGGAGTCGCGGACTTACTATATAAAGTAAAGCGCAATCACCCTCCGGCGATTGCGCTCTAGCAACTGTTAGCGGCTTCTGAGCCGAGCTCCCAGATGGGACCGGTCTGCTCCACGGAACTCGGCCTCGCCAAGG
>JASHVC010000010.1 GCA_030039655.1 Xanthobacteraceae bacterium
TCCGGCACCAAACAGTCGACCTGTCCTTGAAACAATACAGCAAAATCACGTCGACTGTTGTTTCTGGCGGCTCGATTATTCTTGTGGACTTTTCACGCGGAACGGCAATACGGCCTGATCCCGATTCAACGTAAACTGTGGCCCAACTGGCGGTGCAGCGGCAATGTGAGGACTTGCCGCACCGGCAGCGGTCTTGGCCAAGTGGGCAAAGGCGTCACTTCGGCTTGAGATCGTCCGCCAGGAAGCTGGTATCGACGATCTTTGTCCAATCGACGTCGCCGTTCAGGGCGCCGACGAGCTTCTGCGCCCGGAGCATCCGATCCATGCCGCCGAGGTCGAAGCGGCCGGGTCCCCAATAAGGCACGCCCGATTTGCTGGGGGCGACCAGATTATGGATCGTGCTCTTGGTCACGGCGACATCGAGATTGTACGCGCTGGCGACGATCTCGGCGGCTTCGTCCGGCTGGGAATACATGAATTCCACGGCCTTGCGTCGGCCGCGCAGGACGGCGCGAATGAAATCGCCTCGCGTGGCGGCCGCCTCAGCGGTGGTAACGCCGATGACGTTGCAGAGCGGCGGCAACACGTCGCTGGCGGAGACCAGCACCCGGAATTGATCCTTGTTCTTCGACCACACCGGGTCGGCGATCGCCGAGGCATCGATGAGGCCGAGGTTGAGCGCCACGACGGCTTCGCCGAAACCGCCGGTCTTGACCAATTCGGCCGCGTCGGGAGGCAGCCCCGCGGCCTCCAATAGAAGAATATCGAGCGCCTGGCTGGTGGAGCGTGGATTGGTGTAGCCGATCTTCTTGCCCTTGAGGTCCTGGATGGTCTTGACCGGCGAATCCGGCTTCACCGCCCAGACGAATTCCGCGACCGTGAGGACATTGTCGCTGATGATTTTGAGGTTGGCGCCCTGTTGGATGGCGGCGACCGTACCGGCGAGATCGATCTCGCCATAGGCGAGATGACCAGTCATCAGATTGCGCACCGTCGTTCCGCCGCCCGCCGACGAGAGGATCCCGCTGATGTCGGCGCCTTCGGCCTTGAAGAATCCCTTTGCCATGGCGACCGCGTAGGGCATGCCGTTGGCGGCAACGCCGAAATTGCTGACGACGATCTGTTCGTCGGCCAACGCGCGCAATGGCAGGCAGGCGACGAAGACGACGGCAGTCAGGCGCGAAAAGATCTTAAACCACGCAGCCATGCTTTCCTCCGGTTTTGTTTTGTACAGCCTTCGCCATTTTTGGACTTGCGGCTCACGCTACGCGCCGATGCAGCCGATGATCGACGACAATCAGCACAGTGCTGACCGAAGCCGCGAACAGAACGATCAGCAGCGTGACCGCCATGATGAGCTGAACGTTCTGTAAGCCGATCGCCGTCATCAGAAGATAACCGAGGCCGCGCTGGGCGCCAAACATCTCGCCGAGCAACGTTCCGATCAGCGTCAGCGAAAAGCCGACGCGAAGTCCGGTGAAAATTTCCGGCAACGCCGCCGGCAGCAGCAGCGAGCCGACCAGTTGGGACGGCCGCAGCTTGAGCACCCGCGCGGTCTTTAGGTGGATCGGCGCAATGTTGCGCACCGCCGTCATGGTGAAGATCGCAACCGGCACGATGCCGTGAATGGTGCCGAACGCGATCTTGGCGGGCAGGCCCAAGCCGAACGCCAAGAGGATGATCGGATAGAGCGTGATCTTGGGGATCGAATAGAAAGCGACCAGGACCGGCTCGAAGATCTCGCCAGAGAAGCGATGTGCGCCGAGCCAGAAGCCGATGAGAAGCCCAAGGATGACGGCGAGCGCCAACGCAGCTGCAAAGGCCCACGAAGTCTCGGCCACGTGGCCCCAGAAGGCTCTGGTCTCCAACAGCTGCGCAAGGTAGCGGAACGTCGCGACCGGCGCCGTGATGGCTTGCGCTCCCGCGAATTCAAACAAAATCTGCCAAGCGACCAGCAGGGCCGCGACCAGGATCAGGCTGTTGATCGTGGGCAGCCATGACTTCGGCAAGTGGAAGTCGGCCAATTGGGATTGTGCGCTCATGCTCGGCTACGCCTGCGCATGAGCAGCTGCTCCCAATGGGACAGCGTTGCATTGACCACGACCGAGACGGCGAGGATCAACAAGATCAGCGGGTACATCGTCTTGTTGTCGAAGTTGTTGTAGGCGAAGCTGATTTCGTAGCCGATGCCGGTGCGCGACATGATGAACTCAGCGCCGATGACACCGATGAAAGCGTAGGCGACGGCGAGCTTGACGCCGGTGAGAAGCCAGGGCGCGGCCGAGGGTAGGGTGATCTGCCGGGCCGTGGCGATCGGACCCATCCGATAGACGCGTGCGGTCTTGATGAGCGCGCGGGAGACGTGATCGAGCCCGTTGAGCGTGTTCACGATCACGGCGACTACGGCCAGCATAAAGCCGATCAGGATTTGCGGTGTGTCGCCGAGGCCAAACAGGATGATGAATAGCGGATAGAACGCGTAGACCGGGATTGCGTAATAGGTCGCGAACAGCGGCTCGAAGCCTTGTCGCACCGCGCGGTGTCCGTGCAGCGCGACGCCGAACGCGATGCCGGCGGCGACTGCCAGGCCCGCGGCGATAGCAACGTTGATGAAGGTCTTGAGCATCGCGCCGTTCATCGCGCCCGACGCCAGCAGTACTGCGAGATCGCGCACCATTTGGCTCGGCGGCTGCATGGTCAGATGATCGATTACGCCGATGCGGCACAGCACTTCGAGCGCCAGCACCGCCGCAAGCATGAAGGCGAGGCGATAGCGAGCGGCGCGGCTCATGCGGTTCCCTGTTCGGCGCTTACTTCACCGATACATTGGCCTGCGCCGCGACGTCTTTCCACATCGCAATGTCTTTTTTTAAGAAAGCCGCGAACTCCTGTGGGGTATCGCCCACGATTTGGATCGCCTGACCGACGATGAGCTCACGAGTGGGCGGATCGTTCAGCGCGGCGACGATCTGGTCGTGCAATTTGTCGATGATCGGCTTCGGTGTACCTGCTGGCGCCATGATGCCGTGCCAGGCCACGGCCTCGAAGCCGGGATAGCCGCTCTCCGCAATGGTAGGCACGTCGGGCAACAGCGGCGAGCGCGATTTGCTGGTCACGGCGAGCGCGCGCAGGGTGCCGGCTTGCACATGCGACAACGCCGACACGGGATCGGAAAACACCATGGTGAGTTGGCCAGCGAGAAGATCGGTGACGGCTAGCGCGGTGCCGCGATAGGGCACGTGCACCATTTTCAGACCGGCCTTGCTTGACAGAAGCTCGGTGACGAGTTGGTTCGATGAGCCGACGCCAAAACTGCCGTAGTTGAACTCGCCGGGTTTCGCCTTCACCATGGTGATGAACTCGGCAAAATTCTTCACCGGGAGCTTGGCATTGACGACCAGCACGTACGGATAATCCGACGTCATGGTGATTGGCGCGAAGTCCCGTTCCGGATCGTACGGCAGGTCTTTATAGACGCCCGGATTGATGGAGATCGGGCCGGATTGGCCGAGCAACAGGGTGTAGCCGTCGGGCGCAGCCTTGTGCACGTCCTCGGTGCCGACAATCGCGGCGGCGCCCGTGCGATTCTCCACCACGATAGGCTGGCCGATAGTTTCGCCCACGCGCTTGCCGATGATGCGGGCGGTCGCATCGGCGGAGCCGCCCGGTGCGAACGGCACGATGATCCTGATCGGATGAGATGGATAATCGTCAGCGCGCGCCGATGCCGCGATGAGCAGCGCCACGAGCAACACGCCGCGCGCCAGACAGTTCCAAGTTGTTGTCATTTCCTCGCCTGCGGGTGGACTTCTTTGTCGCCGCATCCTTGCACTTTTGGTGTCGTCGGTCGATGCTCACTGGCCATTTGAAGAGGGACCGATGCTGCACAATCCCGGCGTAACCGAACGGCTGGCGCGATTTGTCGCGGAGACGCAGTTCGACGATCTGCCAAAAGACGTCGCCCATCAGGCCAAGCGTTCGGTGATGAATCTCTTTGCCGTGGCGCTGACCGGCTGCCGCACCGAGACGTTCGAGACCTTGCTGCAAACGCTCGCCGCGTTCTCGGGTGGCCGGGAGGCGACGGTGATTGGGCGGCGCGAGCGCATCGATGCGCTCAACGCTGCGTTTCTCAACGCCGCGGGCTCCAACGTACTCGACTTTTGCGATACCCATGTGCCGACCGCGATCCATCCGACCGCGCCGTTGGTGTCGCCGCTCTTGGCGCTTGCCGAGCTTGGACCCATCAGCGGCCGCGATTTTCTGCTCGCCCTGGTGTTGGGTCAGGAAGTGGCGTGCCGCATTGGGCTCGCCGTGTCGCCGAGCCATTACAACAGAGGCTGGCACATCACCGCGACCTGCGGCGTTTTCGGCGCCGCGGCGGGCAGCGGCAAGCTGTTGGGGCTTGGTGATAAGCGGATGGTCTGGGCGCTCGGCACGGCGGCGACGCAATCGTCGGGCCTGTGCGAATGCCTGGGCACGCCGGCAAAGAGCGTCGGCGTCGGGAACGCGGCGCGCAACGGTTTGTTGGCGGCGCTGCTCGCCGCGAACAACTTTTCCGGACCGGCCGAGCCGTTGAACGGTTCGCAGGGCTATTACAACGCGCTCGCCGAGACGCCGAAGCTGCCGGTGCTGACCGAAAGCCTTGGCGAAAGCTGGGAGATTATGAAGACCGCCTACAAGCCTTACCCTTGCGGCTTCGTGGTTCACGCGGCGCTTGACTGCGTGCTCGATTGGCGCCGCAAGAATCCCGGCGTGGAGGTGACGAAAGTGATTGTCACTGGCAATCCGCTGCTCGGTATCCGCACGGACCGGCCTAACATTTCCACGAGCGCGCAATCGCAAGTCAGCGTGCAGCACGCGCTCGCCGCCGCTTTCGTCACCGGCAAGGCCGGCGTCGAACAATTCAGCGACGCCTGCGTCAACGATCCGCGAGTCGTGGCGCTGCGCGGCAAGGTCCAGGTCCTGCGCGACGAAAGTTTCTCCACCGTTGCGTCGGCGGTGGAGATCACCACAGCTGACGGCAAGGTGCATAAGCTCTTGCAAAAGGCGGCGCGCGGCAGTGACGAGAATCCCATGACCGACCAGGACCTCGAGCAAAAGCTGCGCGATGCGGCCGCGGACTGGAATCCAAGCCATGATGTCGCGCCGCTGATCGATGCAATCTGGCATCTCGACAAAGCCACCGATATTGCGAAACTGGCAGCGCTCGCCGTGCCGCGCGCGTAAGCGCGCACAAATTCGGCATAAGCGGGCCAGGGAGAGCCTCATGATCAACGCCAAGCGCTTCAGCCACGCAACCTTCGAGACGCCCGACATCGAACGTCAGATTGTTTATTTCACCGAGATCGCGGGCCTGGCGTTGGCGGAGCGGCACAATGGGCGCGCTTATCTCGCCACCAAGCACGGCGACCTCGTGGTTCAGCTCGAATCCGGTGCGCAGTCGCGCTGCGTCCGGCTGGGATTTCAGGTCGCGCCCGACACCGAATTCAACGACATCCGCAAAGGCGTCGAGGCTGAGGGCTTGAGCTGCCAGACGCAGAACGATTCCGCGCCCGGCATTCCGCAAATGCTGTCGTTTTCAGATCCCAAAGGTACCGTCTGCGAGGTGTTCGCCGCGCAGACGCCGATCTCCAAGCCGCGGCCGGTCGCCGGCATCGGCCCGATCAAGCTCGGGCATCTCGCCTTCGTCGTATCAGAGCCGAAGGACTTTGCAGACTTCTACAGCCGCGTGCTCGGCTTTCGCGTGTCGGACTGGATCCAGGATTGGTTCGTGTTCATGCGCTGCGGGCCGGATCACCACACCATCAACTTCGTGCGCGGCAAGCGCACGCAGATGCATCACGTCGCCTTCGAGCTGAAGGACTGGCCGCAGATACAGTCGGCGTGCGATTTCCTCGGCGGCAAGAACATTCCGATCATCTGGGGTCCGGGCCGCCACGGTCCCGGCCACAATGTTTTCACATATCACCGCAATCCCGATGATCAGATTATCGAGATGTTCACCGAGCTCGACAAAATGCTCGACGAGAAGCTCGGCTATTTCGAGCCGCGGCCCTGGCACCGCGATCATCCGCAAGTGCCCAAAGTGTGGGGCACGCCGCCGAACGACATTTGGGGCCCACCGCCGACCAGCGAATACTTGCGCCAGCGGGAGTGATTGCGCAGCGGGTGCTCAACCCAGCTTAATGTTGGCCTCCTTCACCACGCGGCTCCACAGCTCCATCTGGCTCTCCACGTAAGCGCGGAATTCCTCGGGCGTATTCTCCCGCGACTCGATGTTGAGCTCGGCAAATCGCGCGCTGACTTGCGGCGAGACGAGCGCCGCGTTGAGGCCGGCGTTGAGCTTTTGCACAATCGCAGATGGCGTGCCGTGCGGAACAAACACGCCGTTCCACTCGTAGGCTTCAAATCCCGGCAGCGTGTCGGATATGGGCGGGACGTCCGGCAGGTTTGCGAGCCTCCCCTTGCCGGTTTGGGCGATGGCTTTGAGTTTGCCTCCCTTGATCAGCCCGATCGACGCCGAACCATTGGAAAAGAAAAATTGGACCTGGCCGGCCATCACGTCCTTGAGCGCTTCGCCGCCGCCGCGATACGGCACGTGGTTGATCTTGATTCCCGTCCGCTGCCTGAACATTTCAAGGCATAGATGCTGCAGCGTGCCGTTGCCCGACGAGGCCATGTCGATTCCTCTGGACGAAACTTTCGCCAGCACGATGAGGTCGGCGACGGTCTGAACTGGCGCCGAGGGCGTGACCACGAGAATGTTCGGCACCAGTGAAACCAGTAAGACCGGGTCGAAGTCCTTGCGGTAATCGAACGGCAGATTCTGATAAAGCGCGCCGTTCACCGAAAACGCCGTGGCATCGTGCAAGATCGTGTAGCCGTCGGGCGCGGCCTTGGCGACCAGCTCCTCGCCGATCGTCCCGCCGGCGCCGCCGCGATTTTCCACGGCGAATTGCTGGCCGAGAATTTCGCTTAGTTTGGCGTACAGGATGCGGGCCGTGGTATCGGCGCCGCCCGCGGGCGGATAAGGCACCATCACCCGCACCGGCCGTTCCGGCCAGGCGCCTTGCGCTGTCGCGGCGCCCGTGAGCGTGGCGCCCACCAGTGCGGCCAAAACGCTGCGCCGCGTGAGATCGTCCTCGGCCATGGCGTCCTCCCCGGGTTGCCGCACAATGGCTTTTGACAACGATCAGCCATCGTATCACGTTGCGCGTCAAGCGTCGTGCAATCGGGCAGGGAGGAACGGTATCGATGACTACCGGGGTCAACAACAAGCGCGTGTTCTGCGTGGTGCCGCACCGGCCGATCGGCTTCGGCGAGATGCTCGGCAAGCGCGGCGACATCCGGCTGGACATCCTCGAGCAGAAAAGCCCGGACGCGAGCGCACTTGAGGTCCTGGGCGCGGCGCACGCCTATCAGATGAGCTCCGCGCGCGACGAACTCGCTGGCCACTATCAGGCTCGCGCCGAGCTCTTGGGCCGCACGCCCAATCTGCTGATCGTTTCCACCAACGGCGCCGGCTACGACACCGTCGACATCAGGGCCTGCACCGAGCGCGGCATTCTCGTTGTCAATCAATCGGGCGGCAATGCCGAAGCCGTCGCCGAGCATGTCATCGGCATGATGCTTTGCTTGGTGAAGCGCGTGAATGACAGCGACCGCGCGCTGCGCGCCGGCACACTGAAGAACCGCGCCGACTATATCGGCCGCGAAGCGTTCGGGAAGACCGTCGGCATCGTTGGCCTCGGCAACGTCGGCAAGCGCATTGCCGAGCTTGCCGGTATTTTGTTCAAGATGAAGGTGCTGGCCTACGATCCCTATCTCCCCGCCGACGTTGTGAAGGCGCGCGGCGCCGAGAAGGTCGAGCTCGACGAACTGTTGCGCCGATCGGATTTCGTCTCAATCAACTGCCCGCTCACCGACGAGACGCGCAAGCTCATGGGCGCGCGCGAATTCGCGCTGATGCAGCCGCACGCCTATTTCATCACCACGGCCCGCGGCTCCATCCACGACGAGGAGGCGCTCGAAAAGGTGCTGCGCGACAAGAAAATCGCCGGCGCCGGCCTTGACGTCTGGGAGAAGGAGCCGCCGCCGGCCAGCCATCCGCTGATGAAATACGACACAGTGATGGTTACCCCGCACATGGCGGGCGTGACGGTCGAGGCGCGCACCCGGATGGGTCAGATCGCGGCCGAGCAGATGCTCGACGCGCTCGATGGCAAGCCGGTGCCGCGCATCATCAATCCGCGGGTCTGGAGCGATTACGCCAAGCGCTTCGAGCGCACCTTCGGCTTCAAGCCGCAGGATCCGCCGTCGGAGCCGAACTGGCACGCGTCGGAGAAGCTATAAGCGATCAACAAGACAGACGACCGGGAGGCGCCATTGTTCCGTCACTTCACGCGAGCCGGTCTTGCCGGCCTGTTGCTATCGGCGGCGCTTGCCGCGCAGGTGTCAGCACAAGAAGCGCATGCGTGGCTCGATCCGAAATTGCTCGAAGCCGCCAAAGCCGAAGGCGGCGAGATGACTATTTATTCGGACACCAACGAGGGTGAAGGGCTGCCGTTGTGGAAGCTGTTCACGGACGTGACCGGCATCAAGGTCAATTACGTACGCGGCGCCGATCCGCCGCTGATGGCGCGCATGGTGCTTGAATTCCGTGGCAACCAGAAGTCCTGGGACGTGGCGCAACTCGGAACCATCGACAAGATTCCGCCTCAGCTTCTTCTGCCGTTCGATCCGCCCGAAGCTAACAACATTTCACCCGACGCGCGCGATCCGGGGAAGCGCTGGTACGGCCTTTACGCCAACTACAATTCGCCGGGCTACAATACCCAGCACGTTAAGGCGTCGGAGTTGCCCAAGACCTACGAGGATTTCGCGCAGCACAAGGAGTGGGCTGGGCACGTCGCCATCGATGGCACCGACAGCGAATGGCTCTGGGCCACGTATCAGTATTTCGGTGAGGACAAGGCCACCAAGATCATCAAGGACATCGTCGCGGCCATTGCCCCGGTCACCACCGACGGCCATCTGGCGATGGCGCGTTCGGTCGGCTCGGGCGAGTACTGGGTGGCGCTCAACAACTACGTCAATCTCACCATGAACGTGAAGCTTGCCGGCGGCCCGATTGATTATTTTGCGCTCGATCCGGTGGCGCTGACCTTTGGGGCGGTCGGCATCAGCGTCAAGGCGCCCCATCCGAATACGGCGCTGCTTGCCGCCAATTTCCTGCTGAGCAAGGAATGCGAAACGTTCCTGGCCAAATTCGGCCGCATCCCGACGCGCGCCGACGTGGAATCAAATCCACCGGGCATCGTCGCGGCCATCAACAAAAGGAAAGTCATCACCGTCTTGCTGTCGCCCGAGGACGAGCACAAGTGGCAGCAGCGATTCAACGATCTGTTCAAGGGGCACTGAGATCGCATCCAGAACGCGATACTGGTATTTGAGCGGACTTGCGGGGTACGATAGTATTCCTTCGACGTGCAGAGAAATTACCCGGGAGACTGTCATGATGGCCATTCGCCATTTCCTGAAACACGCCTGGTTTTTGCTCGTGCTTTTGCCCTTGCCAGCGTTGGCTTCGAACGCACGTATTTACGTCACCAACAGCGCCGGGGACAGCATTCATGTTATTGATCCCGCCACCAACAAAGTAGTGCAGGTTATCAAGGGCATCGAAACACCGCACGGTATCAATTTCGCGCCCGACGGTTCGAAGGTCTACGTCAGCAATGAATCAACCAGCACCCTGGACGTATTTGACGCTAAGAGTGGCAAACTAATCAAAAAGATTGAACTTACGGCGCACCCGAACAACATTGCCGTAAGCCAAGGCGGTAAGCGCATCTTTGTTGCTATCGCCCGCGATCCCGGCGCGGTCGATGTTATCGATGCGGCGACGTTAACGCTCACCAAGAGCATTCCGGTGCACGGCCGCCTGCACAACATCTACGTCACGCCGGACGGCAAGTACCTCATCGCCGGTTCGATTCCGAAGAAACTGATGACTGTCATCGATCTCTCAACCGACACGATCGCCTGGGAGTACCTTTTTGACAAAGGCGTTCGGCCGATGACGATCGAAGCCAGCACGGACGGGGCGACCAAGCGCATCTTCGTCCAGCTATCAGACACCGATGGTTTTGCTGTTGTTGACTTCGCCAAGCGGGAGGAAGTCGCGCGGATCAGACTGCCGGACCTTCATACCGGGGTCGAAATGGATGCGGGACGAGCGTCTGCACCCTCCCATGGCATTGGCATTTCCCCCGACGGCGGAACGTTGT
>JASHVC010000147.1 GCA_030039655.1 Xanthobacteraceae bacterium
TCGGGCGCCAGCGTCACGTTCGAGCCCGGGGCGCGAACCGCCTGGCATACCCATCCGTTGGGCCAGACCCTGATCGTAACGGCTGGCTGCGGCTGGGCGCAACGCGACGGCGGTCCCGTCGAGAAGATCCGTCCAGGCGACGTGGTGTGGTTCGCCCCCGGCGAGAAGCACTGGCACGGCGCGTCGCCGACTACCGCCATGACTCACATCGCCATTGCCGAAGCGCAAAACGGCAAGGTCGTCGACTGGATGGAGCACGTCAGCGACGCGCAATACCGCGCCTGAACGATCGAGCAACTGGAACGCAATATGCAAAGCCCCGTTGAAATTGAATTGTGCCGGCGCGACCTTTTGATCGCAGCAACCGCTTCCGTCGCGGTCACGGCGGCACCACATATGGCTGACGCGCATTATGGCGCAATTGGAGAGTCCGTCATGGCTGGAGAGCCTGTCACGGTTTCCTTCGTAGTGAACGGCGAAAGCCGTACCCTCGACCTCGACATCCGCACCACCTTGCTCGACGCGCTGCGCGAGCACCTCCATCTCACCGGCACCAAGAAGGGCTGCGATCACGGCCAATGCGGCGCCTGCACGGTGATCGTCGACGGCCGGCGAATCAATTCCTGCCTGACGCTTGCGGTGATGCACGACGGCGATGCCGTCACCACCATCGAGGGGCTTGGCACGCCGGAGCATCTGCATCCGCTGCAGGCCGCCTTCGTCAGGCATGACGGCTACCAATGCGGCTACTGCACGCCGGGGCAAATCTGCTCGGCGGTCGCGGTGCTCGATGAGATCAAGGCCGGCATTCCGAGCCATGTCAGCGCCGACTTGACCGCGGCGCCGCGACTGACGGCAGCGGAGCTTCGTGAACGCATGAGCGGCAACATCTGCCGCTGCGGCGCCTATTCCAACATCATCGATGCGATCACCGAAGTCGCCGGGAGGCAGGCATGAAGTCCTTCACGTACGAGCGCGCGCACACCCCCGCCGAGGCAGCAGCCGCGGCGGCGCGAATTCCGGATGCCAAATTCATCGCCGGCGGCACCAACCTTCTCGATCTGATGAAGCTCGAGATCGAAACGCCGGCACATCTGATCGATGTCAACGGCCTCGCGTTCGACAAGATAGAAGGCACGCCCGAAGGCGGCCTCCGCATCGGTGCGCTGGTGCGCAACACCGATCTTGCCGCCGATCCGCGGGTGCGCCGCGACTATGCACTGCTATCGCGCGCTTTGCTCGCCGGCGCTTCAGGGCAGTTGCGCAACAAGGCCACGACCGCCGGCAATCTGCTTCAGCGCACGCGTTGCCCGTATTTCTACGATACCAATCAGCCCTGCAACAAACGCAATCCCGGCAGCGGCTGTGCCGCGATCGGCGGGTTCAGCCGCCAGCATGCCATCGTGGGCGTGAGCGACGCGTGCATCGCCACTCATCCGAGCGACATGGCGGTGGCGATGATGGCGCTCGACGCGACAGTCGAAACGGTGCGGCCAAACGGCGCGTCGCGCAGTATTCCGCTCGCCGACTTCTACCGATTGCCCGGCGACACACCGCAGGCCGAAACCGTGCTGGCGTCTGGCGAACTAATCACCGCGGTGAAACTGCCGAAACCGGTCGGCGGCACGCACATCTACCACAAGGTCCGTGACCGCGCGTCTTATGCGTTCGCGCTGGTCTCGGTCGGCGCCATCGTGCAGCGCGACGGCACCGGCCGCGTCGCTCTCGGCGGTGTGGCGCACAAGCCGTGGCGCATCAACGAAGCCGAATCGGACATGCCGCGCGGCGCGAAGGCGGTGACGGCGCGGCTGCTCGCCGATGCTAGGCCAACGCGTCAGAACGCATTCAAGGTGCCGCTGGTCGAGCGCACGCTTGGCGCGGCCCTGAACGAAGCGAGAGGCTAAGGCCATGAAATTCGAATCTCCCGCCGCGTTCAATCCGATCGATCAGCTCAAGGTGATCGGCAAGCCGACGGACCGCATCGATGGTCCGCTCAAGACCACCGGCACCGCGCCGTACGCCTATGAGCGCCATGACGTAGTTGCCAACCAGGCCTATGGCTATGTGGTCGGGGCGAGCATCGCCAAGGGCCGGATTACTGCGATGGATTTGGCAGCAGCTAAGGCCGCGCCCGGTGTGCTGGCTATTGTCACCGCGGACAACGCCGGCAAGCTCGGCAAGGGCGAGTGGAATACCGCCAAGCTGCTCGGCGGTCCCGCCATCGAACACTATCATCAGGCCGTTGCGCTCGTGGTCGGGGAGACGTTCGAACAGGCGCGTGCCGCCGCCCAGTTGGTCCGCGTCACTTATGCTCCCGCCGAGGGCGTGTACGACCTCGCGGCTGCCAAGGACTCCGCCTTCACGCCCGAGCCGAAATTCGGCGGTCCGGCTAACACCGCCGCTGGCGACTTCGCCGGCGCGTTCGCTAAAGCGCCAGTCCAGCTTGACGAGACCTACGCCACGCCCGATCAGGCGCACGCGATGATGGAACCGCACGCCTCGATCGCCGCCTGGAATGGCGACAAGCTTACGGTTTGGACGTCGAACCAGATGATCGACTGGGGCACGACCGACATGGCGCAGACCCTGGGCATCGCCAAGGACAAGGTGCGTCTGATCTCGCCCTATATCGGTGGCGGCTTCGGCAGCAAGTTGTTTGTGCGCGCGGACGCGCTGCTCGCGGCGCTTGGCGCCCGTGCCGCTAAACGGCCAGTGAAAGTGGCGCTGCCGCGGCCCTTTATATTCAACAACACCACGCACCGGCCGGCGACGATCCAGCGCATCCGCATCGGCGCGACCGCGGACGGCAAGATCACTGCCATCAGCCATGAGAGCTGGTCCGGCGATCTGCCGGGCGGGGGACCGGAGACCGCGGTCGGTCAGACGCGGCTACTCTACGCCGGCGCCAACCGTATGACCGCCATGCGGCTCGCCGTGCTCGATCTTCCCGAGGGCAACGCCATGCGCGCGCCTGGCGAGGCGCCAGGCATGATGGCGCTCGAAGTTGCCATCGATGAGATGGCCGAGAAACTCAATCTCGACCCGATCGAGTTCCGCATTCTCAACGATACCCAGGTCGATCCTGAGCATCCCGAGCGGCCGTTCTCACAGCGCCATCTCACCGAGTGCCTCCGCCTGGGTGCCGAGCGGTTCGGCTGGAGCAAGCGCAATTCCCAACCTGGCAAGACGCGCGATGGCCGATGGCTTCTCGGCGTGGGTGTCGCGGCCGCGTTTCGTAATAATTTGTTGTTACCGTCGGGAGCGCGCGTCCGCCTCGACAACCGAGGAATGGTGACCGTCGAGACTGACATGACCGACATCGGCACGGGCAGCTACACGATCATCGCCCAGACTGCCGCCGAGATGATGGGCGTGCCGCTCGAGAAGGTGGTGGTGCTGCTCGGTGACTCGGCCTTTCCAGTCTCGAGCGGCTCAGGCGGGCAATTTGGCGCCAACTGTTCGACATCCGGCGTCTATGCTGCGTGCGTCAAGCTGCGCGAGGCCGTGGCGCGGAAGCTCGGCTTCAATTCCCCCGATGTGGTGTTCGCGGATGATCACGTCCGTTCGGGCAATCGGAGCGTGCTGCTCGCGGAAGCCGCGGGCGAGCGTGGTCTCGCCGCGGAGGACGCCATCGAATTTGGTGATCTTGAGCAGAAGTACCAGCAATCGACATTCGGCGGGCATTTTGTTGAAGTCGGCGTCGATGCCGCAACCGCGGAAATCCGCATCCGGCGGATGCTCGCGGTATGCGCTGCGGGCCGCATCCTCAATCCGAAATCGGCGCGCAGCCAGGTGATCGGCGCGATGACCATGGGGGCCGGTGCGGCGCTGATGGAGGAGCTGGTGGTCGACAAGCGCTATGGCTTCTTCGTCAATCACGATCTCGCCGGGTATGAGGTGCCGGTCCATGCGGACATTCCGCATCAAGAGGTGATCTTCCTTGACGAGACCGACCCGATCTCCTCGCCCATGAAGGCCAAAGGTGTCGGCGAACTCGGCATCTGCGGAGTCGGCGCCGCCGTCGCCAACGCGATCTACAACGCCACCGGCGTGCGCGTGCGCGACTATCCGATCACCCTCGACAAGCTTCTCGACCGGATTCCGGATGCGGCGTGATCCGCGCCCGCATCATTTCGGAACGTCGATCTTAATGTCGTGCACTTCCTTCGCCTTGGCGTTGCAGGCGGCGAGCAAAAAGCCGAGATCGGTGCCGGTCGACACATAGCGCGCGCCCATGCATACGAAGTCGGCGACGAGATTGGGCCGCGTGGTCAAGCCGCCGACGGCCGCGTGCTTGCCGTGGCGGCGGCAGGCCGCGATGGTGATCTCGTAGGCCTCGCGCACGCGCGCATTGTCGTACTGGCCGGGAATGCCCCAGTCGGCGAGCAGGTCGTTGGTGCCGATAAGCACCATGTCGACACCCGGCACTGCGACGATCTCATCGGCATTGATCAGCGCTTCGTCGCTTTCAAACTGCACCACTACCATAGTGGCGGCGTCGAGCGCGGCGTTCGCCTCGGCAATGGGGAATGAGCGATATTGCAGATGGGGTAGGTGGCCAGCGTTGGAGCGGTCGCCGAGCGGCGGAAATTTCGCCGCCCGCACGTATTGCCGCGCTTCATCCGCTGTCCGCACATGCGGTGCGATGATGCCAAGCGCGCCGCCATCGAGCACACGCTGCACCTCGTCGACGCCCGGCACTCGCACGAGGGGTGTTACGCCGAGCTGGAGCGCCGCCATGCAGATCTGGCTCGTGGTCTCGAAGGAAAAGCTTGAATGCTCCATGTCCACATAGAGGCTGTCGAAGCCGGCGCTCTTGGCGATGCGGGCGATCTCGATGCCTTGGACCAGCCGCACTGTCATGGAGGCGGCGACCTCGCCGCGCGCGAGCTTTTCCTTGAGGTGATTGCGTAGAATCTCGTTGGCTTTATCGGTCATTGTGTTTTCCCTCTCGTCATGGCCGGACCTGTTCCGGCCATCCACGCCTTTGTTTCCAGTCTGAGATGAAGACGTGGATCCCGCGACAAGCGCGGGCATGACGGCGAGGGGTTACTGATATCTTGACTGACATGGCCCGCCCGGAGAGATATTGTTGAGGGAAATGGAGACACCGCCGTGAATTACTCCACCGAATTTGAGTCAATCCGCAACGACGTGTCACCGCAGGAGTGGCAGACGCGGCTCGATCTCGCCGCCTGCTACCGGCTCGTTGATCAGTATGGCATGGCCGATCTGATCTACAACCACATCACGGCCCGCATTCCCGGCACCGAGCATCTACTGATCAACCTGTACGGCCTGCTTTACAAGGAGATCACGGCATCGAGCCTGGTCAAGATCGACGTCGAAGGCAAGGTCATTGCGAAGCCCAATACCGATTACGGCATCAACGTCTCCGGCTACGTGATCCATGGCGCCATCCATAAGGCACGACCCGACGTGGCCTGCGTGCTGCACACCCACACCCGCGCCGGCATGGCGGTCTCCGCAATGAAATGCGGGCTGTTGCCGCTCTCGCAAACCTCGATCCGCTTTGTCGGCCATCTCGGCTATCACGACTACGAAGGCCCCGCGATCGACACCGACGAGCGCGAGCGAATCGTGCACGATCTCGGGCCGCACGACGCCCTGGTGATGCGTAATCACGGCTTGCTGACCTGCGGAGCAACCATTCAGCAGGCGTTCAACACCATGTATCAGCTCGAACTGTCATGCCGCTCGCAGGTCGACGCGATGGCGGCACGCACCGAGCTGACCATGCCGGGCGAGAACGTGCTGGCGCATACGGCGCATCTTTATCAGCCCGGCACACGG
>JASHVC010000011.1 GCA_030039655.1 Xanthobacteraceae bacterium
GGCGCCAGCCGCAGTGCAGCGTAGCT
Source organism: Xanthobacteraceae bacterium (assembly GCA_030039655.1). The sequence continues at coordinate 27 of JASHVC010000011.1, forward strand.
ATGTACGGACGGGATAACCGCTGAAGGCATCTAAGCGGGAAACCCACCTCGAAACGAGTTCTCCCTTGAGAGCCGTGGTAGACCACCACGTTGATAGGCCGGGTGTGTAAGCGCGGTGACGCGTTCAGCTTACCGGTACTAATCGCTCGATCGGCTTGAACGCTCTCATTACTCAATGCTCATCGGCGCGTGCGGATGTGCGCGCCTGTGGCGAGAAAGATCAAACAGCTTGCTTCGATTCCCTTTCTGTCATCGTCCGCGAAGGCGGACGATCCAGTATTCGCCGAAGAATCGGTGATTGCTGGATGTCCCGCCTGCGCAGGGCATGACAACGAATGGAATCCGTTCCGTCCTTCGCCGGCCTGGTGGTCATAGCGAGGAGCCTATACCCGATCCCATCCCGAACTCGGCCGTCAAAGTCCTCTGCGCCGATGGTACTAAGTCTCAAGGCTTGGAAGAGTAGGTCGCTGCCAGGCCTGCCAAGGACGGAACGCTTCATCCTCTTCACGATCGTTACACAAAAGCCCCGCGGGAAACCGCGGGGCTTCTCTTTTCCTTACGGGTGAATACGCCGCGGCTTTCCCGCGGTTGCGGCTGAACATCTTGATATTTTCGCTTACGCGCCGACTCCTCTCGGAGATACAGTCATTCTCAGGAGGCTATTATCATGTCTGGGAATAGCCATCCCCTTCTTACCAAGCGCATGGGCGGCGCACTTGCCGTTATTGCGCTTACGACCAGTGTGGCCCTTTCGCTGATGAGCTTTGGGCTTTTCCCAGTTGGAATGGTCTTGAGCATCCTTGGCGCCATCGGGGCGGCCTGGATTTATTGGTCAGACTTACGGCAACTCCGTTTGCGCAACGTACGTCCTGACGGAGTAGCGGCGCCACTTTATTCTGAGATTTGGGTAATTCTTTTAGCAATTGTAATTGCCGTTGGTGCGCCCGGTTACGTATACGTCAGATCAATCATTCCGGTCGTTCTACCAGATAAGTCGCGCCATCTCACAAATGATCAAAAAGAGCGGATGGCTCCGTTTCTTAAGTTAGTATCAACTGAGAATTATTGGATTGAAATCAACAGCGTTCCTAATTGCGACGAGTGCGAGCTGTACGCTGAAGAATTTCGAGAATTTATAGGCGCCATCCCGGGTTGGAGGGCAACTGGAAGTGCGATTACATTGTGGGATCCGAATGTGTCGCCGTATGGACTGCGCCTTCAGAGTGGCGATGGTCAAAATTCTCCAGAAATGCAAAGAAAGATTACGAAGGCATTCTCTGCCGCAAGTATTTCATTATCAATATTGCCCACAGTTCATTACAGCGATGATTTGAGCGGAATCGTTGTTGTTGGAAGAGCGCCAAAGTGATCCAACAGAGACGGCCCGTTTGTATCTTGCAGCGGTCACCCTGCGTGGCGCATGTTGACGGCAATGTCCGCGATATCAGATCCGCGCCAATATCGCCCGCACGTCGCGCGCAACCGCGATCCGATTCTCGACGTGTTGCGTCGCGTTTTGCCGCCGAGTGGCCTCGTGCTGGAAGTGGCGAGCGGCAGCGGCGAACATGCGGCTTATTTTGCGAAAGAGCTGCCGTCACTGACGTGGCAGCCGACCGACCCTGATTCCGAGGCGCTCGCCAGCGCCGCCGCGCATCGCGCGGCTGCGAGCGCGCCGAACTTGTTGCCACCGCTACATCTCGATGTGATGTCGGACCGTTGGCCTGTCGAGCGCGCCGACGTCGTCATGTGCTGCAACATGATCCACATCGCGCCGTGGGCGGCGTGTAAGGGACTCGTCGCCGGCGCCGCGCGCACGCTGGCGCCCGGCGGTCTTCTGTATCTCTACGGTCCCTACAAGATCGGCGGCGAACATACTGCGCCGAGCAACCGCGACTTCGATCTCGATCTGCGGTCGCGGAATCCGCAGTGGGGCATTCGCGATCTCGACGATGTCACGGCGCTCGCCGAACTACACGGCTTCACGTTTGCTGAAACAGTGTCGATGCCGGCCAACAATCTCAGCGTCATTTTCCGGCGTGGCGGGTAACGGGAGTCCGCAACGAAGCCTTACGCCGCCAGCGGCCGCTCGGTGCCCTTCGTGAACATCCGGTAGCCAGAGCGCACGTTCGGCCAATAGTCCCAGATCGCGAAGTGCTGGGTGCAGCGATTGTCCCACATGGCAATCGAATGCGGCGTCCAGCGGAAGCGCATGGTCCAGTGCGGCCGTTCCAGGTGATCGTAAAGGAAATCCAATACGCCGCGGCTTTCGCCGGCCGGCACCTCATTGATATGGCTGGTGAATTCACGGTTGACGAAGAGCAGCTTACGGCCGCTTTCCGGGTGGCGGACCACGATCGGATGCACCGCGGTCGGATAGGTGTCCTTGCCCTTGTCGAAGGCGCGCGCGCCGTCGTGTGTCGCGGTCTTGCCTTCCAGATAACCCTTCATCGACGGGCTGAGTTCCTCATAGGCCTTGTAGGCCGAAAGAAACATCGTATCGCCGCCGCCGTTGGGCGGCACGATCTCTTGGTAGAGCACGCTGTAGGTCGGCGGAACTTCGGCGCAGCTCTGGTCGGAATGCCATTGCTCGCCGGAGACGCGCTTGGAATTCTTGTCAAAATACTGTTTGCGAATGGCCGGATGGTCCGGAACGATGGTCGAGGCCGTGCCGTAGCCGCCGACATGGACATGCGGCTCGCCGAAATAGCGGATGAAGCGCTCGTGCGATTCGAAATCGATTTTCTGATCGCGGAAGAAGATGACGCCGTGCGCAATGATGGCGTCGTGCACCTCCTTGACCTCTCGGTTCGTCAGCGGGCGGGCGAGGTCGATATTGCCGATCTCAGCCCCGATATGCGGCGTCGAAGGCGTGACAGTGATGCTCTCGTAGGTCACGGTTTCTTCAGGCATGGCCTAACTCTTGGTTTCGCCCCGGTCCGACCCAGGCTATATCGATCCGCACCCAAAACGAAGAGCCGGACAAGCCGGGCATCCATGCAAGATATCTCCATCGGCCCGATTCCATTGCCGAATCCTGTGCTGCTGGCGCCTATGTCGGGAGTGACCGATGCGCCGTTCCGACGCCTTGCGGCGAGCCTGGGCGCGGGACTGGTCATCTCGGAGATGACGGCGTGTGCGGCGCTCGCCGGCGGCGGCCGGCCGGCGCAACATCGCATGGCGCGGCGGCGCATCGAGGATCACGGCGAAGGGTTGCATGTCGTGCAGCTCGCCGGCTGCGAAGCGCGCTGGATGGGCGAAGGCGCGTGCATCGCCGAGGATTCGGGCGCCGCAATCATCGACATCAACATGGGCTGCCCGGCTAGGCACGTCACCGGCGGCCAATCGGGGTCGGCGCTGATGCGCGATCTCGATCACGCGTTGACCCTGATCGAAGCGGTGGTCGGCGCGGTGCGCGTGCCGGTGACCTTGAAGATGCGTCTCGGCTGGGACAATGCATCATGCAACGCGCCGGAACTGGCGCGGCGGGCCGAGCAGGCCGGCGTGCGGCTGGTGACTGTGCACGGCCGCACCCGCTGCCAGTTCTATAAAGGTGGCGCCGATTGGGCGGCCGTGCGCGCGGTAAAACAGGCCGTGTCGATCCCTGTCGTGGTCAACGGCGACATCGAAACTTTCGACGACGCCGATGCGGCGCTCGCGGCATCCGGCGCGGACGCGGTGATGGTCGGTCGCGGCGTGCAGGGGCGTCTCTGGTTTCCCGGCCAACTCGCACGCTACCTCGCAACCGGCAAACGCGAAGCACCACCGCCGCTCAGCGAGCAGCTTGCGCTCGTGACTGCGCTCTACGGCGAAACCCTCGGCCTCTACGGCATCGAGATCGGCTTGCGCCACGCCCGCAAACATCTCGGCTGGGCGCTCGACGTTGCCGCCGCGACGGCGGAGGTGCCGGGGGATGTTCTGAAAATCCATCGAAGTCGCGTGCTTACTGCCACCGATCCTACGCGTGTACTGCGCCTGCTTGCCGAGGCGGTCGATGCGTTTGGTAGTCCTTCTGGGGTCTCGCTCAACTAACTTGCCTGGGTTGCCTATCGTCCTTCCCCTTGTTCCCCAATTGTGGTACAGTATCGGAAGCATGGAGGTCTGACGATGGCCAAAAGCAAGATGATCCGCGCGCGGGTAGAGCCTGGGCTTAAGCACGATGCCGAAGCAGTTTTGGACAAACTGGGAATGACGCCTACGGAAGCGATCACGCTATTCTACAAGCAGGTGACCCTCTATCGAGGCTTACCTTTCCCCGTTCGGATTCCGAATGCGGCCACTCGAAAAGCTTTGCGGGAGGCCCACAGCCGCAAGAACATCGAGAGCTTCGACAGCGTTGAGCGATGGGCAAGGGAGATGCGCGCGCTTTGAGCGGCCTTGATGCGTCGAATTGTGCAGCGAAAGCAGTTTCGCGCTGACGTCAAGCGCCAAAAGCGCCGTGGCAAAGACATCGAAGAGCTGATCGCGGCGGTTGAACTACTTGCCGAGGAAGGGACTCTATCGGCAGTCTATGCCGCACACAGATTGTCCGGCACGTGGAGTGGCGTTTGGGAGTGCCATATCGAGCCGGATTGGCTCCTAATTTACACCGTGACAGATGAAGAAGTGCTCTTGATCCGGACTGGAACACACGCGGATTTATTCAATTGACCGCAGCGTCGAAAGAGGAAATGTCCCATGCCCACGAACCGCGTCTACAATATCGCCGTCATTCCGGGTGACGGCATCGGCAAGGAAGTGGTGCCCGAAGGCGTGCGCGTGCTCGAAACCGCGGCGAAGAAATTCGGCTTCGAGTTGCGCCAGGACAATTTCGATTTTGCCTCGTGCGATTATTACGAGAAGCACGGGCGCATGATGCCCGAAGACTGGAAGGAAAAAATCGGCCGCCATGACGCGATCTATTTCGGGGCTGTCGGTTGGCCGGCGAAGGTGCCCGATCACATCTCGCTGTGGGGCTCGCTCATCATGTTCCGCCGCGAATTCGACCAGTATGTGAATCTGCGTCCGGTGCGGCTGATGCCCGGCGTGCCGTGCCCGCTCGCCAATCGCAAACCGGGCGATATCGACTTCTGGGTGGTGCGCGAAAACACCGAAGGCGAATATTCTGCCATCGGCGGGCGCATGTTCGGCGGCACCGAGCGCGAAGTGGTCGTGCAGGAGACCGTCATGTCGCGCACCGGCGTCGATCGCGTGCTCAAATTCGCGTTTGAGCTTGCGCGCAACACGCCGAGGAAACACCTCACGTCGGCCACCAAGTCGAACGGCATCGCCATCACGATGCCGTACTGGGACGAACGGGTCGAGGCGGTGTCGAAGACCTTTCCCGATGTGAAGTGGGACAAATATCACATCGATATTCTGACCGCGTTGTTCGTGCTCAAGCCGGATAAATTCAATGTGGTCGTGGGATCGAACCTGTTCGGCGACATTCTCTCCGATCTCGGTCCGGCCTGTACGGGCACCATCGGCATTGCGCCGTCCGGCAACATCAATCCCGAGCGGAAATTTCCATCGGTGTTCGAGCCCGTGCACGGCTCGGCGCCCGATATTGCGGGGCAGGGGATCGCTAACCCGATCGGGCAAATCTGGTCGGGCGCGATGATGCTTGAGCATCTCGGCGAACAAGAAGCCGCCGCCGCCATCGTCAAAGCCATCGAGAAAGTGCTGGCAGAGCCGAAGTTGCGGACCCGCGACCTCGGCGGCGGTGCCAACACTGTCGAGTGCGGCAAGGCCGTCGCGCAGGCGCTAGCATAACCCGCACTGTCGCGGATCGGGCAAATTGTGACTCTCCCGGATGGGAGTGAACCATGAACGGACAAACCGCGCCGACGAGGCAAGCCGCTGAGGAGGTTCTGGCGTTCTGGCTTGCTGCCGGTCCCGACCGCTGGTTCGAGCCCGACGAACAGTTCGATGCGGAGATCCGGCAGCGGTTCGCGACGACCTACGAGGATGCCGCGACCGGTCGGCTGAGCAGTTGGGAGGATTGGCCAGAAGGCGCTCTCGCGCTTCTCCTCGTACTCGACCAATTTCCACGCAACATGTTCCGCAACAGCGCACGTTCGTATGCGGCCGACCCGCTCGCTCGAGCGGTTGCAC